>JALVKZ010000143.1 GCA_027033675.1 Pyrodictiaceae archaeon
TACTTGCTCATAATCTCCGGGCCATTAATCGCTATGAAGTATGCTCCTATCTCGTTAGCCAATGCCTTAGCTAGAAGCGTCTTACCCACACCCGGTGGACCATAGAGGAGGATGCCCTTAGGCGGCTCGATGCCAAGGTGCTTGAAGAGCTCCGGGTGCTTCATGGGCAACTCCACTATCTCACGGATCTTCTCCTTAGCCTCCTCCAGGTCGCCAATATCCTCCCAAGTCACCCTCGGTATTCCGCGACGGCGGAGTTGTTCCTCTCTCACAGGCTCTTCTCTTATCTCAAGTGTCGTCTGATCTGTTACGTAGACAAATTGGCCTGGCTGTGTAGCCACTACTACTAGTCTTAGCCCTGCTCCGAAGAATGGTATGATTATTACTTCTCCTCTTGCTAGGGGTTTCCTCAGCAAATAATCCTTAACATACTCCACGAAGTCTCTTGAAAACCTCATAGGCTCTGTGGGTGCTAGTACTACTCTCGTAGCTGGCTGTACATTAGCAGCTCTCCTAACCCTAACAGTATCGCCTATCGAGGCGCCTATGGCCTCCCTAATGAAGCCATCAATTCTTATCAGGTTGGGGTCCTCGTCGGGATGAAGAGGCCAAACCTGGGCAACAGCAATACCCTTAGGGCCCTCAATCTCGATGAAGTCGCCAACCTCAACGCCAAGCCTAGCCATAGAGTCACGACTAATACGAGCAATCTTCCTACCAACATCCCGGCTACGAGCCTCAGCAACACGAAGCTCGATTTCCGCAGACAAGGTACCTTCTCCTAGATTTTTTGCTCACTGAGCCTCCTAATATAAGCGTGGTCTAATCCAAGCTTGGTAAATAGGTGGCTTACAAGTGGAGACCAAGACCTGCTACGCTATAGTTGCATCCAAATTACGCAATAACACGTATATTGAGTGGCTTATGCATAACTTGGATATACTTTCTGAATCACTAAGAAGCTTCATAGGAGTCATAGACGATGAAAACCTATCATCCAGCTTATCTTCGCTAGATAAATGTACTGGCATAGTGCTTGTAGTGGCAACAGGAGGCACGGAGCACTTAGTCCTAGAGCTACGCGAGAAGCTGCAAGACAAAATGCTCCTTATTATAGCACTACCCTATGCTAACAGCTTACCCGCTGTAATGGAGACCGCACCTTTACTACGAAGATATAAACGCACAGCGGTACACTACATGGACAAGTTCGATCCCGCGTCTTATTATTTATTAGGAAAAGTTATCAAAGCGTTAAGAGCCGCCACGGGTATCCATGGAGCAAGACTAGGTATAGTTGGCGGAATCAGTCCCTGGCTAGTATATAGCAGGCTAAGCAACGAAAAAGCTAGAGAAATAGGCATTGAGCTTATAGACATAGGGCTTGACGAATTCATCAAGCTCTACAGGGAAGCTAAACCCTCTGAGGAAATCCTTGAGAAAGTAACCACAGGCGCTACCAGGGTCTCCGTGAGCGAGGCTAGTATAACTAATGCCCTGAGAGTCTATACTGCTTTGAAAAACATTATTGAACAGTACAAGCTCCAAGCCTTAACAATCAAGTGTTTCGATCTAATAACTAGGCTGAGTACGACTGCTTGCCTGGCACTATCGCTCCTAAATTCTAGTGGATTTATAGCTGGCTGTGAGGGCGATGTACCCGCAACCCTTACAATGATGATTCTAAAACAAGTATCTAGCAAACCAGCGTTCATGGCTAATCCGGCTAGGCTAAGCGATAACAGGATCTTACTAGCTCATTGCACCGCGCCTCTCGTCTATGGACCCTATGAGCTAATGACGCACTTCGAGAGCGGCATAGGGGTTGGTATTTCAGCAAAATTCCCCATAGGTACCCCCGTAACTTTAGCGAGGCTTGACCCAGGCTCACTTAAGCTACGCGTAGGAGTTGGCGTTGTTGAAGCCTCAGGGCATCTAAGCAATCACCATTGTAGAACACAAGTATTAGTTAGACTAGAGAATTCGAAGAGGCTATTAGAGGATAGTATAGGCAACCATTACGTCATTGTCCCGGGAAAATACGTTGAGGAGTTGCGCTATGCAGCCAATCTCCTAGGCCTAGGCTACGAGCAGCTCTAGCACATATCCTCTAAGCACCAATACTGCTGTGGGCTTACCGTGTTTTCCCGAATGGTAGTCGCCTAGTTTTGCCTAGAGAACGATTCTTTACTGAGCGAGCCATAGCAATAGACATGACAAGAATAGTGAGGGTTCTAGCCATGACTAGGAAGAAGAGAGTAATAATAATGGGTGCTGGCGGAAGAGACTTCCACGTCTTCAACATGATGTTCCGCAATAACCCGGATTACGAAGTAGTCGCGTTCACAGCGACTCAGATACCCGGCATTGAGTGGAGCCGATACCCGCCAAGCCTAGCAGGACCTCTGTATCCTGATGGTATACCGATATACCCTGAGGAGTGGCTACCCAAGCTGGTCAAGGACTTCGATGTAGACGAGGTAATACTGGCCTATAGCGACCTAACATACGATGAGATAGGGCATAAGCTGAGCATGGTGCTAGCTACTGGTGCTGACTTCCGCATCGTCGGTCCACGTGACACGATGATTCCGAGCTATAGGCCAGTACTAGCTGTCACCGCCGTGAAGACAGGGGCCGGTAAAAGTACTGTATCGAGAGCGCTTGTTCGAGAGATTAAGAACAGGAACCTTATTCCAGCAGTAGTGAGGCACCCCATGGCCTATGGCGACCTAGAGGCCAAGAACCTCATAGTGATAAAGACCCGAGACGATATATCGAAGTACCCATTGACTATAGAGGAGAGAGAGGAGTACGAGCCATACATAGACCTAGGAGTCCCCGTCTTAGCGGGTGTAGACTATGGACTCGTTACACGAGAAGCCGAGAAACTAGGAGACATAGTACTATGGGATGGAGGAAACAATGACTGGCCATTCATAAAGCCAGACCTCTGGATAGTCGTAGCAGACGCTATGAGGCCAGGCCTAGAAGCTTCCGCCTTCCCGGGCGAGGTTAATGTACGAGCAGCAGACATAGCAATAATAACAAAGGCCAGCGAAGCCGGAGCAGAGAAAGTTAAGCAGGTAAGAGAGAACTTGCTGAAACTGAACCCGGGACTGGAGATAGCGATAGCCGATCTTGAGGTAACTGTTGATAAGCCCGAGATGATAAAGGGCAAGAAAGTCGTGGTGGTAGAGGACTCGCCCACAGTAACGCACGGAGGAGCACCATACGCAGCAGGCTACGTGGCAGCCAAGAAGTATGGAGCGGAGATAGTTGATCCAAAGCCTTACGGCGTGGGCGTAATAAAAGAGATGTTCGAGACCTATAAACACATGGGACCTGTAGTACCCTCGACAGGGTATACGGAAAAGCAGCTAAGAGACCTCGAGGAGACCCTGCATAGAGTGCCCGCCGACGTAATAATAATAGCTAGCCCTGCGAGAATAGAGAACATGATAAATCTTGATAAACCATACGTAAGAGTAAGCTACGAGCTCAAAGTACTAGAGGGTCCAACACCTAAGGACATCGTTGATAAGCTCTTAGAAAAACATCCCTTACCGAGCCACTAGGTCTCCCTTCTTTTCCTCTAAAACAATTCATGTCTCGCAACAAGAGTGGCCTTGTCATAGGATTAGAAATAAGCGTAGTCCTAGTCTAGGCACTCCATTCGGGTTGTTAAGTCAATTGGCTTTGCCCAGAAAGGCGCGCTAGTGACTATTACATCAACTCCTGTTGAAGCATACTCCTCAATGTTTTTGAGAGTGATCCCTCCACCAACGGCTATCCTTATATTACTATTAACCTCACGTATCTTGGTAACTATTTCGCGGAGTTCATCGGGCTCAATGTGATCCAGTTGTACCTCGTCAATAACACCGCTCCCAGCCACCTTTAATGCCTCATCAAGGCTATCAACCTCGATAACCACTTGACGTTCACCTATAAGTGGGCGGGCCTCCTTGATTTTCTCTATTACTTTGTCTATGCCCCTACTGAGCCTGGTATGGTTGGGGAAGACTAGGACTGTATCGCTTATACCTACACGATGGAGTGTCGCGCCACCGCATAGAACACAGTGATAGTAGAGATGACGCAGCCCAGGCGGGGCTTTACGGGCAACAGCTACTATAACTTTAGGGTTTACTTTCCTTGCCTTTTCAATCATTAGCCGTGTGTAGGTTGCAACCCCCGAGCCTATGGATATGAGGGTCTGCGCTACTCTCCATCCCGCGTGTAATTGCCCACCATTGCCTCGTAGCGTCATTATTTCCTGGCCTGGTTCCCCCCAAGCGCCTTCGGGGGCTTCGT
>JALVKZ010000144.1 GCA_027033675.1 Pyrodictiaceae archaeon
TGAGACCAGGTGGGGTAGTCTTATCGGCGGCAGGCATAAAGAGTGTCTTATCGAGAGCGCCTCCACCAATAGCTTCTCCCAAATCGGTGCTATACCAATCAGAGCTAAGCTACGAGATAGAGATAAGCGATGGCAGCAAGGTGAAAGGCCCCCTACTAGTACTTGGTCATGGTTACCAGTGGCCCTGGGAGCAACTAGTACGCGAAAAAGGATGGGTAATAATCGTCATTGGAGCTAACCCAGCGAGAACAATGGCTGGCAACGTCTTCGAGAAGATAGCTAAGCTACCCACAGTAGACCTCATAGTAGACATAGGAGCTGGGCCCGACGACACGGTAGCATATAGCGATGTCTTCATACCAGAATGTGCCTACACAGAGAGAAGCTACACGATAACAGGTGCGCCCTTCACGACAGCAAAGATAATCAGAGCAGCATTCGCAGCCCATAAGCCACCTAGCGATGCCCAGTGTAAGAACATGCTAGAAATACTCGCAGACATAATAAGTGGCGTAGATAAAGGTCTCTTAGAAAAATATGCTGAAATGATTGCCGAGGAAATAGGCCCGTCCAACTGCGCCGAGGAGTTCAAGAAAGCGGTAGAGGAGTACGAAAAGACAAAAGGCTACGACGACTTGACCTCAAGGATAATAAAGGCACAAGCAAGCTGCATGGGCATAAGCTATGAGAAGCTTAGACGAGACGGCGCAATAGTAGCTGCCCCTGAGGAATGGGGCCTAGAGATGAACGCCAAGATACTAGAAAATGGCTGGCTTAACTCACCCACTGGTAAGATAGAGATAATGCCGCTGAAACTAGTCATGCTAATAAGGAAGCGCGGGTTCCCAATCAAGCCTGAATGGCATCCATTGCCGACATGGGTTCCACCACGCTGGATGTGGACGAGGAAGAGCCTAAGCAACAACGAGTTCATAGTAATCACTGGCAAGGTCCCAACCATGAGCTATGTATCGACCGAGGATAACCCAGTACTTGCCCTAAAACTGACGCCTCCTGACCTAAACTCTATATGGATAAACACGGAGAAGGCCAGAGCCCTCGGCATAAAGAATGGTGACATCGTAGAGGTGTGTAGTGAGAATGGTAACTGCTTTAAGACCAGAGCATTCGTAACCGAGGCTATACGCCCAGATACCGTGTTCATACCCTCGAATTACGGTAACGAGAAAGCACCAATGAGGTTCAAGGACTCAAAAGTACCTCCACTAAACAAGCTCAACGTATTCGTGATGGATCCGGTATCTGGGTCAAGAATAATGGCTGATTTTATAGTCCGCATTAGGAAAACCTAAACCATAACCCCTCTCCTCCCGGGTGATAAAAATGACCCGTTACGCCATGGTAATAGACCTGAACAAGTGCGTTGGTTGCAACGCTTGTGCAGCAGCATGTATTGCGGAAAACCTGCTATCACCCACCTATTACGAGGAGCCACCCCTACTCAGGGCATTAGGCGAGAGCGTCAAGGAAAGGGATGCAAGAAAGCCCATAGAGCAACTATGGATGAGGACCAGAGTGCACCGCATATACATAGGCACCTACCCGAATACACAGCTAGTATTCGTCCACAACTTGTGCAGACACTGCGATAACGCTCCCTGTGTAGCAGTATGCCCGACGGGCGCTAGCTATCAGAGAGAAGACGGCATAGTAGCTGTTAATCCCGAGAAGTGCATACTATGCGGATACTGTGTAGCAGCTTGTCCCTATGGAGCTCGTAGTGTAAACTACTATACAAGGACCATAGATAAGTGCACATTCTGCTACCATAGATTAGCCGAGGGCAGGCTCCCAGCATGTGTCGAGACCTGCCCTACGGGGGCAAGGATGTTCGGAGACCTCGACGACCCAGAGAGCGACGTATCAAGAATAGTTAGGAGCGGCTCAGCAGTAGCAGGCACACCTGGAGGCGCACTGGCCGGGACACAGCCCCGCCTATACTTTGTGCTGCAGCAGCCCCGTAGACGCGAATAGCGGCATATTATTTCCTCCCCTAGACCGTTTTTCCGAAAATGGGTGCAATGCATGTCTCCAAGGCCAGGCTTACCCGAGCTACCAGTTATTGAGGAAAAGGAGCTAGGAGTCAGAGAGTACTGGTACGAGACTTTTAGGAGAGTGCTCGTCATACCACTGGCTAGGAAGAGTTGCTACCTGCTCTCAATAGATGTGTATAAGAGACTAGAGCCCGGTAGCGATACAAGCCTTATTCCTCTAAGCGAACTCGGTGTACAAGGTAGCAGCGTATCCCTACGATATTATAAGCTAAGTGAAGACCTGGCCGGAAAGGCTAGTATTCGCGGTCTCTCACCACTGTTGGCAGAGGTAGTAGCTGTTTCATCTAATGAGGGTCTCGAGATTAGTAATGTGAGGCTGCAGTACTGTGGGCTCGATACAGTGCCGAGCTATGAAGAGGTAGGGGGTGTTTACAGAGAGGTTGTGAAGGCGATAGAGGGTAGGGATCCCGAGCTAGAGCCTCTTGACTCCGTTCTCAGTGAATATTCTTGAATACAAGCGGTTACGATGTGGGTTGAGGGTAATAAACTAGTTTCTGTCCCTACATTCAGTGCGGGGTTCGTCCCGCTCTAGTTACCCCATCTGAAGTGATAACACTAACTGTGTTGGTGTAGTACTATGCCTATGAGTTTCTCGATACTTGCTGAGACGTTTGAGAAGCTTGAGAGAGTTACCGCCAGGACTCAGATGCTCCTATACCTTGTAGAGTTGTTTAAAAAAACACCAGCTGACGTGATAGACAAGGTTGTCTATATTCTGCAGGGTAAGCTATGGCCCGACTGGAGGGGGTTGCCAGAGCTAGGTGTTGGCGAGAAACTGCTAATCAAAGCCGCATCTATTGCTCTCCAGGTACCTGAGCGGGAAATCGAGCAACTAGCTAAGAAGCTGGGCGATATAGGCAAGGCCATAGAGAAGATTAAGTCGGAAAAGGCCCGGAAGCAACAAGCTGTGGGCCTACTAGCCTTTATGAAGAAGCCTACTGGCAGCACTGGTCTCACGGTTGAGAAAGTCTATGACACATTGGCCAAGGTCGCTCTTGCACAAGGTGAGGGAAGCAGGGATATAAAGCTAAAGCTCCTAGCAGGCCTCCTTGCTGAGGCATCCCCTAAAGAGGCCAAGTATATTGCCCGCTTCGTTGAGGGGAGACTCCGTCTAGGTGTTGGCGATGCCACGATAATGGAGGCATTAGCAGTCGTATTCGGCGGGAGTGCAGCTATGAGGAGCATTATTGAGAGAGCATACAACCTCCGCGCAGACCTCGGAATGATAGCAAAGATACTTGCTACCCAGGGCGTAGAGGCGCTTAAGGGGATTAAGCCGGAAGTAGGTATACCTATTAGGCCAATGCTTGCCGAGCGGCTAAACGACCCCGAGGAGATACTTAAGAAGCTTGGCGGCAGCGCGCTTGTGGAGTACAAATATGATGGCGAGAGAGCGCAGATCCACAAGAGGGGCGACAAGGTCTGGATATACTCGAGGAGACTAGAGAACATAACTCACATGTATCCGGACGTCGTTGAAATGGCGAAGAAGTGGATAAAGGCTGAGGAAGCAATAGTTGAGGGAGAGATAGTAGCCATAGACCCGGAGACTGGCGAGCTGAGACCCTTCCAGGTACTCATGAGGCGTAGGCGTAAACACGATGTCCATGTGTACTTATCCGAGATACCCGTAGCGGTCTTTCTCTTCGACTGCCTGTACAGCGACGGCGAGGATCTAACTGTTAAGCCTCTCCCAGTACGCCACGGGATGCTTGAAAAGATAATAGATAGTCAGGAGACCTGGCGCCTAGCAGAGGGAATAGTGACTAATAGCGCTGAGGAGCTTGAGAAGTTCTTCCTAAAAGCGATAGAGGATGGCGCTGAAGGCGTGATGGCCAAGGCGGTGCATGATAAGAGCATTTACCAAGCCGGTGCAAGAGGATGGCTCTGGATAAAGTACAAACGTGACTACAAGTCGGAGATGACAGATACCGTCGACCTGGTAGTAATAGGGGCATTCTATGGCAGGGGTCGCCGTGGAGGAAAGTTCGGAGCCCTCTTAATGGCGGCCTACGACCCGGACACGGATACTTTCAAGAGCGTATGTAAAGTAGGAAGCGGCTTCACCGACGAAGACCTAGAAAGACTCGATGACATGCTAAAACCCTATATAACTGACCACAAGCCAGCACGCGTAGATAGTCAGATGAAGCCAGATGTATGGGTGGAGCCAGCACTCGTCGCCGAAATAATAGG
>JALVKZ010000145.1 GCA_027033675.1 Pyrodictiaceae archaeon
CATTATCCATGTTCTAGGTAGCCCTCTTTTTAAGTATTTATATGTTTTCGTAAAAAGGTTAAGGAGGTAGTATTTAACGGGAGAAAGTGGGAGAAATAGGGGGGTATCTGGGCATAAAAAATCTTCAATACAAAAAATATTTCTATATACCTCATAATCCTTAAATAATTAGGAAAAAATATTATGCGTACATAGAGCATTTAGAGCCCGTGGCTCTCTATTTTCTTCTGGAACTCTAGTAGCTTCTGCTTAGCCTTCTCAACTATTGGTACGCGCAGCGGCTTCTCCGGTATCAATCCCTGCGGCCTATAGAGCAGCACTAAGACTATTATGAGGCCCATCAATACGTACTTCATGTATGGCAGTGCTAGGGCAACGTTCTCTGGCAGTGTTATCCCGAATGCCTCGAGAGAACTAGGGTTCATGAATATCTCTATCCCAGCTATCACCGCTGTACCCACCAAGACACCTATGTTATTAGCTGCACCGCCCAGCAGCGTCGCTACTATGACCATGAATGTTAGGTCGGGTTTGTAAGTATTGGCATTCACGTTCCCAGAGTAGAATGTTAACAACGCGCCCGCGATACCAGCTAGGGCCGAGCCAACAGCTAGTGCCTGCATCCTAACCCTGGGAACGTTGTACCCGTATACCTCTGCTGCTATCTCGTCGTCACGCATTGCTTTAAGTACACGTCCCCATGGGCTATTAGTCGCAAGCTCTACATAGATGAACACGAGCACGAGTATAGCTAGTACCAGGCCTGCATAGGCGGCGTCTGCATGCCTAGTTAGCCACGCGAAGGGCCCTGGTATACCAGAGATACCATTAAAGCTACAGGCCGGCCATTCGCTGTTATAGGCCCATATCCTAACTATTTCGCCGAGTGCTAGTAGGCTTATGGCAAGGAAGTCGCCACCTAATCGTAGCGCTGGGTAACTGGCTACTATTCCTGCAACAATGCCGACGAGTGCTGCCACTACCAGGCCTAGTAGGAATAGTAAGAAGAGTTCAAATGGCGATATAACACCCTGGGTAACAGCCATAGTCATTACTGTCTTGCCTGCACCGGTACAGTATGACGGCATACCGCTCGCGCTGACCGGGACGCCTAATGCTGCCGAGCCTGTCTTGACAACTATGTATGCTACGAGCCCGCCTGCTGAGTAAGCGCCTAGGCTTGCAAAGAGTACTTTGCCGAAGTTCGGTATGCCGCCGAAACCGTATTCTATGTTAAAGCTTAGAGCCATTATCGCGTATACACTATATATTATCGCGTATTGGACAAATATGCCAGCGACATCGCCCATGGCTCACGCCCTCCTCACAGCCAATGCCTCCATACGAATCACGCCCTCAGGCTTATACAGCAACACTATGAACATAGCGGCAAGAGCTATTATAGGGGAGTACTGGGCACCGGTACCAACAAAGTACTGGGCTAGGAAGCTGATGTACTGTTCAGCGAGACCAAGAATTATACCAGATATCAGTGTACCGAGGAAGGTAAATCCACCCATCGTTGCTGCGGCGAATATCCACAGTAGCATCAGCCAGCCGCTCTCAGGGTTAACAAAGTTGTAGTAAGCATAGGTGAACCCGGCGAAACCCGCTAGGCCGCCAGCTATTAGCCATGTTATCCTCCTCACGAAGAATATATTTATTCCCGATATCCTAGCCAATGTGGGATTGCTAGCAGTTGCTCTCATAGCTTTGCCGATCCTGGTCCTAGTGAACATGAACCATAGTCCTATAGCTAGAATCGCAGCAGCCGATACCGCTAGTACATGAGCACTGGTAAGCGATGCTATGCCGCCGAACTGTAATAGTGCGAAGCTTCTCTGCGGCGTAGCCGCTTCCAGGTACTTAGTACTGAAAAATAATACTACAGTGCCGAGCAGGCTATAGCGAAGAATGAGGCCGATACCTATTGAGGCTACGAGCAAATGAAGCGGGCTTGCACCCTTCCTCCAAAGAGGCTTAAAGCCTAGCTCATCGCTGAGGAGGGCAACGAGGGCGGCAGCCACAATAGCTGCCAGGGCACCTATTGTTGCACCACTAGCACCAGCCGCTAACCCAGCTGCTGCAGCCGCTGCGTAGCCCCCATATGTAATGTACTCGGCGTAGGCGAAGTTAGGTATCTTGGTAACTCTGTAGATAAGTGTTAGGCCTAGGCCCATTAACCCGTACAAGCTACCAACAAGTAGGCCATCGAGTATTGCGCCTATGGAGCCGTATAGGAAGGTATTAGTCATGGCGCATCACCCCGTCTTGGCCGTTTTTTGGACGCCGAGGAAGAGTCTCTGCAAGTCTGGGTGCGCGAGTATCTCCTCACCAGTACCCTCGAGGACAACCTTTCCGTAGACGAGCACGTAGCCGCGATCAGAGAGTTCAAGAGCCCTACGTGCATGCTGCTCTACTATGAGTATAGAGACGCCTGCTTCCTCACGTATCTTTTTAAGAACCTTGAGAAGCTCAATAGCTATCTTAGGAGCAAGACCTGCTGTAGGCTCGTCGAGTAAAAGTATCTTCGGCCTAGTCATAAGGGCTCTGCCAACAGCTACCATGCGCTGCTGGCCACCGCTAAGCGAGCCTGCGAGAACGTTGCGTAGCCCCTTGAGGGCAGGGAATATATTAAAGACTATTTCCATAGATTCCCTTATCTTATTCTCGTCCTCAATGAGGTAAGCCCCCATCTCCAAGTTCTCCTCAACTGTTAGGTCCGGGAACACGTTATCGGTTTGTGGCACAAACCCCATGCCAATCATTGTCTTTTTCTCCGGGGGTAACTTGGTTACATCCCTGGTCTCGAAGATTACTTGGCCTCCGAAGACCTTTGCAACACCATATATTGTTTTTAACAATGTGCTCTTCCCGGCACCGTTAGGTCCTACTAGTGCCACTATCTCTCCCTTATCAACGTGGACGTCTACATCATGGACTATTGGTACATCTGTGTACCCGCCACTTAGACTCCTTGTCTCAAGCATCCGCGTGTTCATCTAGGTCACCTCAGGCTTCTCCTAGGTATGCATCAAGTACTCTTGGGTCACTAACCACCTCCTCTGGAGTGCCCTCGGTTAAGACACGGCCTTCGTGCATAACTATTACTCGCTCCACGTGGTCAAAGAGAACCTCGAGTCTATGCTCTATAACGAAGATTGTGAGGCCCTCCTTGTTAAGCCTCTCTAAAACCTTGAATATATCACGAGAGAGGCCGGGAGCAACGCCAGCTGTGGGTTCATCGAGTAAGAGGAGGCGGGCCTTACCCACAAGGGCTCTTGATATATCTGTTAGCTTCATTTGGCCACCGCTTATGCTATGAGCAGGGTTAAGGAGAACCCTTGTCAACGAGAGCTTATCGAGAGTACTAAACACCTTGCCTGCGAGGCCGTTCTTCTCATCGCTCTCCCACTGTATCCATGCCCTCCTCCTAAGCACAGAGGAGACAGGGTCAGAGCCGGGGCGTTCCCGGGAAGCGGTGGCTGCGTTTTCAACGACCGTCATGTTTAGCCAGAGGCGTGGGATCTGGAAGCTGCGGACAAGGCCGAGCTGAAAGAGCTTGTGCGGAGGATAACCTGTCACGTCTTTGCCGTAGAAGTATACCTTGCCTGCATCTGGTTTGTAGACACCGGATATGACGTTGAAGAGCGTGGTCTTACCGCTACCATTGGGGCCTATGAGGCCTACAAACTCGCCCTCCTTTATCTCTATGCTTACTCCATCAAGGGCCTTTATTCCGCCGAAGTATTTTCTGAGATTCTTAGTACGCAACGCGACTGTTTTTGGCAATGGAGCTCACCTCGCTACATACTAGTAAGCGTGAGGCACCTCCCGTGGCAGGCCATATACGTGGTAGTAGGCTGTGTAGACTGTAGTGAAAAAGGAGAAGGATTCATTGCAAAAAACGAGAGGATCTGGGGCAACCTGGTCAAGCCCCTTGTTTGTAAAGAAGTGGTTAGCTCTTTATCCATTCAACTTTGCCTGTGGATCCCTTGAGTACTCCTATTTGCTTGAAGGCGTAGCCGCTTGGCGTCTTGACTACGGTTGATATCGCGTAGTCTGCTATTGCTGCGTCACCGTTCTTGTCAAGCATCTTGTGGCCAGTTGCGCCCATGAAGTGGAATGCCACTGTTGGTAGCACTGTCTTTATGGCCTGGCCGTCATACTTGCCTGCTACTAGCACGCTTAGCATAGCTATCCATGCAGCGTCGTACGCGTAATAGGCGTAGGGTGTTGGCTTCTCGCCGTACTTCTTCTG
>JALVKZ010000146.1 GCA_027033675.1 Pyrodictiaceae archaeon
CACTACGACCACGTAGACGGGCTTCGGAGGATAAGAGAAGCCACTGGAGCGCGAGTAGCGGCTCATCGCGACGAGGCATCGTTCATTGAGAGAGCAACGGGTATTAGGCCGGATATCCTCCTCGAGCACAACACCATGGTCAAGGGCCTACTAGTGATACACACTCCAGGGCACACACCCGGCCACATAGCGCTGCTAGATCCCAGGAGAGAGGTATTGTTCACCGGAGACCTCGTATACGAGAGGGACGGAGAACTCCACGAAATCCCCAGGCACTACTCCATAGACCCCGATAGGAATAGGGAGTCGATAAGAAGCCTACTAGGCTACAGCTTCAAGCACCTCCTACCAAGCCATGGCAACCCAGTACTAGGAAACGCAAAGAAAAAGCTACAGGAACTAGCAGAGAAGCTCAGCACCTAGAATCCGTAGTTTCAGCAAGACTGTTGCAGAAGAATACATTGCTCATAGAGCCTGGCCAGGACCAGGCCTTAATAAGGGGTTTAAGGACTGCACTAGCCAGGGTAGTGCTTCTTGGCAATCATTACGCTTCCGCAGAGAATAGCCGAGAAGGTACGCCAAGAAGCCGAGAAACAAGGACTAAGCATCGAGGAATACGTCATCGAGATTCTCAGCCAGGGCCTTGATCCGAGCAGCAGGGCCGCCAGCTACATTGAGGCAGCCGAAACCCTACTAGGGCAGGCTCGTGAGGAGTTGGGGAGGGGTGATGTTCGGCAGGCTGCTGAGAAGCTATGGGGCGCAGCAGCACTAGCAATCAAGGCCTACGCCTCTTGGAGGGAGAGGAGAAGGCTAGCAAGCCACCGAGAACTATGGGAATACAGCAGGAAGGTTGCAAGAGAGCTAGGCGACTGGGTCTACGAGGCCTGGAACCAGGCTAGCGGGATGCACATATGCTTCTACGAGGACTGGTGCACCAAGGAGCACGTAGAGGCGGCATTACGCGTTATAGAGAGACTTGTCCAAGAGATTAAGGCCAAGATATGGGCAGGCTTATCTTAGTCGAAGAGTTATCTTGACTGGGTTCTGGGTTCCTGGCGCTTGGTGAGTAATAATTATTGCTACTATGTCTGTGCATCTCGACGTGTACGCTATTGTCATGTCTCCGTAGGCCTTGTTGTAGATAAATGAGGCGCTGTCCTCGGTGAGCACTATTAGGGGGTTTCCTAGTGCATAGTTTATCGTTGAAGTGAAGGGCTCCCAGTTATCTATCCAGTTAACATGTGGCTGTAGTACTCGGTCTGTGGCGGAGAACCATCCCCTTCTTGGAGGGAAGATATATGTTTCAAGCATTGACTTGTTTAGATCTATAAGTGCTCCTTTTAGCGTTATGGTGAAGACGCCTACTGCTTCTCCCCCGATACGTATCTTGTTCTTAGCTGGCTCAGCATCAACTGCGACTATCCCCATAGGAGCCAGCGTCCGGGAATCAATGGGCTCTATGAGTAGGTATCTTGGGGGGCTCGTGCTTCTCCGGGAGCTGCATAGCCCGTAGACGAGTTCTAGAGACGTGAGTGTTGTTGTCTTATTGGCTAGAATAGCTACTTCTAGTGGTTCTCCCGAGATAACGGTTCCTAGCATTAATGGATAGATCCAGGGATACTTTATGGTGGCGTTGCAGCCTCCTACTCCCCTACACACGGGCAACCCGTCCACGAGGATCTCTATGGGTGTCTTGGTGGATACTCTCGCCTCTATTGAGAGAGCATTGCTGGGGCAGATGCCTATTAGGTTCCGTGCGGAAACATAGACAGGGATTACTATGCCTGGGCTCTTCACGGGCACCGCATTGGCCAAAAATATTGCTTCGTAGCCGGATACTCTGTTGCAGTTGCTGGGGGGCTTCTCAGTCGACGAATGTATGTGCTCTAGTGTATAGGAGTAGATCGCGCCGTGAGGCGTATCAGTAATAAAATGCGTCGAAATAACAGCGGGCTGTATAGCAGGGAGCACGGAGACGACTACATCGAGGTGCCCCGCTGCCCTAAACTGCGCCGCCGTAATGGCCTCGTTGCTGGAGGAAATCGTCTCGCCAATAGTTATTCTTGTCCTCATCTCGTCGGAGAAGACATAGAACCCAGCTATACGATAAATATCTCCATCAATACCTTCTACTCCGGCATACGGGCTAAAACGAGTAGCTAGGAGGCCCTCCCTGTAAACAGAGACCCAGTGACCCGGTGCCTCTATCCCAGCAGTACCTAGTTTATAGAGCCTTGCTACACCCGCAATAGCGCTTGATAACTTGTCCAATAGTGCGTCAGTAACAGGTAGCTCGACTAGGCCAGCAAGCTTCTTAGCTGTGATGATTCTTCGGCCACGGTGTATGTCGCCGTAATAGCCGTAGACTAGTACATGTGTCCACCCAGTGCTTAGGGGTAATAGAATAGGGTTTATTGGCTGGGTAACACCCCTCCACATGGCCGCGATGAATATTATTCCATTGACTTGCCCCGAGCGCGCTAGTATGGTGAAGTTGCCTAGTTCTTCTCTCGCGTATCCCTGGCTCTTACAGGGTAGTATGGCGAGCCAGGTACGGGTTCTCCTCCACGCATAGACTGTCTTCTTTATCGGTGCTGGGTGCTTCGCTGCTGCGTAGAGCTGGGGCTCTGTGAGCGCGACCCTGTAGGTCTCCCAGCTGCTTGGCTGGCTACTCCATAGTCTTAGCTCGTAAAGCGGCCACGGGAGCAGGGCGACTGGGTAGTACACATGTGTACTAGTGCTCTCTGCTACTAGGACGGTGTTCCAGGGGCCTAGGCCCTCGGGGAATTCCACGACATAGGCTTCACTTAGGCACGTCGAGGCCGTGGAGATGAGGGGCCTTGTGTTAATCCCTATGCGGCGAAGGTATAGTGCCGCGGCCGAGGCGGCATCGATGAGTAGGAGTAGTATTAGCAGGTAGGCCTGGGCCCGGCTCATTACCTAGGCACTCCCCTGCCCAGATAAGCACGATGATCCCGGTAAATAAATATAGATTGAGCCAAGAAGTACTTATTGCTGGCAGGGGATGCATTATGCCTCTTCGCCGCAGCCTCTCATTAGCGCTAGTGGCTGCCCCGCTCCCCCTCATAGGCGACCTAGCCATGGAGCTGGCTATGAGGAGGTGGCTCTCCTCCTATCCCTCGCCTGGCTCGTGGCTCGCCCTGTTCCTAGCCGCGGGGCTC
The DNA here is from genome assembly GCA_027033675.1 of Pyrodictiaceae archaeon. Taxonomy (GTDB): domain Archaea; phylum Thermoproteota; class Thermoprotei_A; order Sulfolobales; family Pyrodictiaceae; genus Pyrofollis. The sequence continues at coordinate 3,183 of JALVKZ010000146.1, forward strand.
TACTATTACATCGTCTCCCCGCTCTCGGCCGCGATAGCTGCTGCTCATACAAGGGACATGTTCTGCATAGTCTTCTCCACAGCTACCTACGTGTACCTAGTATTGTTTATGTCGGGGTTCGCTGTCTACGCCCTCATCCTGGCATTCAACCTGGCTGGGATTCTCCCGTACCTGCTCGTCCTCCTAGGCTCTATCCTCTCCGCGTGGATTGGGCTAGGGAGGCTGTACCGGGAGAGGATGATGGAGGAGGGAGGCGATGATTCGCGGCTACGCGGCCTAGGCCCAGCATTCCTAGCCCTCTTCTTGGCCTGGATAGCGTGGGGCATAGCTCTCATAGCCTTCTACACCGCTGGGCTAAACTCAACAATATATGAGACCGAGCTACACATCTACTACGAGTTCTACACGCCGCGCTTCACAGTAATAACGGGTATCTACCCGTTGGCAAGGATTACCACCGCATCGCTTGCCGCTAGACTAGTAGCTCTCTTCGTCCTCGCACATATCCTGGAGCCTAGTAGGAAACCACCAAGTATAGGCAAGGAGCCAGTGTACAGCACGTATTATCCGTGGATGAGGCCAGGAATATAGGCCCCGGTTACTTGTTTTTCCCTGTTGCCAGACTCGTTGTGACTACTGATTTCTCTACTCCGGGGGCGCTGTATGCTAAGAGAAGTACTGGGCTTGTCTCAGACACGTAGCTTATCTCTAACAAGAGCTTCATGCCATGGCTATTAATTACTAGCTCATCGCCTCTTAGAGCCACGAATGGGCTCCTAGCCGCGTAGTCCAGGGTGGCGAGGAATGGCTCCCATCGTTCTATCCAGTTTATGTGCGGCTCTAGGAGCTTATCGGGGAGGCTCGTAGCGCTCCTCGAGGGAGTGATATAGAGGTATCTTATCCTTGTCGCGTTTATTCTAGCTCCCCTGAGGTCTAGGGCTAGGTTGCCTAGTGCCTCGTCAAGCACGTCTATCTTGCTCTGCAGCCATTTTATCACGATTACTAGCCCGGTAGGGGATAGCGTGGACGGGTTAATCGGCTCAAGCGTGACTATTTCTCTAGGCTCTTCCTGGTTTA
>JALVKZ010000147.1 GCA_027033675.1 Pyrodictiaceae archaeon
AGCGAGTATATAGCCTTCCTCTACGCGCCTAGCAGCCCAATTAACGGGGTCATCGACTTCTATGACTCGGCCACCCGTATCGTAGACAATTGTTCTCGGTCCACAATGTTTACAGCTAATTCCCTGGGCATGGAACCGCCTAATGTTCTCCGGGTCCTCGTAGTCGCGCCTACAATCAAGGCATAGGGGGAAGCCTCTCATCGATGTATTCTCTCTATCATAGGGAACATCATACATCATCGAGAATCTTGGCCCGCACCAAGCGCAGCTATTCCACGGGTAGCGATAATAACGGGTAGATGGGTCGTGAATCTCTCTTACACAATGGGGACAAATGCCGAAATCCGGTGGTATCATACTCCTCTTGCTCTTTCTCCTCTCGCTCCGCTTTATCATGAAGCGCTTATAGCCTTTCGGAGAGACCTCTTCTACTTCGAGCTCCTCGATCCTAGCTGGGGGCGGCTTCTCTTCGTAGAGACCTTTGAGAAAACTCTCAAGCTGCCCAGGGCCCCCCTCTACCCATATCTCAACCTCGCTACCGCCAAGATTAATTACGTAGCCGCTTAGCCTCCTAGAGACAGCTAATCTATAGACGAAGGGGCGGAACCCAACACCTTGCACTATTCCCGTGACTCTTAGCCGAATCGCCTTCCTCAACGTATAAGCACCGCAGGACCTCCAGGGGGCCTAGGAGTGCTCGTTTTCGTTCTCCACGCCAGGGGTTATGCTAGTGACAAAGAGGAGTTATTGCTCGTATCTCCTAGCTATGAGATAGATTATACTCTTCACTATGCTTCGAAACCGCTGCCTTGCTTTTGCCAGTTTTGTTAGCATATGCGTGGCACTATTTCGCCGCTCGGTGGCTCGAGTATCCGCACCCCGCCCGTCACGCTTCTCAGCAATACCCTACCAGCGTGTCTTGGATCCTTAGCCTCGTATACCTGGCCTATTATACTAGCCTCTTTGTAGCCAAGGCTATGGATATACTCCAGTATCTCCTCTGCCCTGTCTCCCTGCACCGCGAGTACTGCTGCTCCCTCGTTAGCTAGGCTGAGAGGGTCTACTCCCAGCATCTCCGCGTATTCCTTCACCTGCGGCCTTATCGGTACCTTCTCTTCCTCTATTACTATTACTGTCTTGGTTTTCTCTGCCCAGTCATTGACTAGCATCGCTATGCCTCCACGGGTCGGGTCGCCTGCACCATGTATGTATGGGCGATACTTCTCTAGGAGTGGGAGCATGAGGCTTGTTAGGGGCCTCACATCGCTCTCAACGTCGAACTTCACCCCTATCGATTGCTGTGCAGCCAGTATTGCTGCCCCATGGTCGCCCACGTACCCTGTCACGATTATCTTGTCCCCAGGCCTTATCTCGCGATCATCGATTGGCTTCCCCTCTACTATCCCTATACCCGTTGAGGATATCACTATCCCATCTACTTGGCCCTTTGGCATCACTTTGAAGTCTCCACCTATTATTGCTACATCGTTGCTAGTAAGGGTTGAAACATAGCTGTCTATGATCTTCTTTAGCTGCTCCGTAGAGAACCCTTCCTCAGCAACTATCGCGTCAAGAGCAGCCACGGGCCGGGCGCCAGCCATTAGGAGATCGTTTATAGTGCCACTTGCAGCTAGTTTCCCTATGTCGCCTCCGGGGAAGAATATCGGCTTAACAGTATAGGAGTCAATGGTAACCGCTATGTACTTGTCCCGGGCTATGGGGATGAGCGCCGAGTCATCCAGCGCGTCTAGCCCCGTCCCGCCCTCAACTCTCCAGTACTTAGGCGGAACCGAGTCCACTATTAAGTGCTTAATTAAGTCCTCTGTCTCTTTCCCGCCAGCACCATGGGCAAGTGTTAGTAGTCGCCAGAGCCTCACATACCAAGTCACTTAGGCTCACCCTTCTCTGACCCAATGTACTCGAAGAGCTGACTAGCCTTTGTCTCGAGGTCCTCTATGAACTCGTTTATTGCCTTGACTAGCTCCTCTGCACGCTCCGGCTTAAGCTTCTCAATAACGACTCCAGCGTGTACGATGACTATGTCGCCTGGCTTAAGGTCCTCGTAGGCGCCGCCATAGACTTCACGTAGAACGCCGTCGCCGAAATCGACTAGTACGATGTCGCCCTTTACCTCTTTTACTTCAGCCGGGATACCTAGGCACACGCCTATCCAGCCCCCTACTCTCCTAGGGCACTCCCCCTTACTTAATCAATAGGCATCATGCATCATAGCAACGGAGAAGTGAATAAATGAGCGAATGGGAATAAGCATGACCACTTCGTTGTTAGACTATTCCCAGGCTTCTCGCTATGTCCTCTGCTAGTCCTCCACCACCGAACCTCGCCCATACAGCGCATGTGCCCTCGCTACTAACCATACATGGCCCGTATGGTGTGCCCGGTGTACAGGTCTTCATGAAGTGTGGACAATCAGTTGGCTTCGCTAATCCAAGAGTTACCTCAGCGCATTTACACCCTGGCGGTAGGTCGTACTTCCATTCCTCAGGGCTTAGCTCCTTTATGCCGTACTGGTGGAAAGCATCAACTGCTCTATACTTCTCGCGGAAAGCTAACCCGCTCTCTGGCACGAAGCCTATACCACGCCATGCTGCGTCAACTACTTCGCAACATTCACTTATCTGTTGCTGCGCAGTAACATTACCCTCCCACGTGACTACTCGTGCATACTCATTTACTAGTCGAGGCTTACCCTCGATGTGTTGCCGCAGTATCTCGAGGACAGCTAGTAGTACGTCTACTGGCTCAAAGCCAGCGACAACAGTCGGTATACCATAATCGTCTACTACGAATTTCCATGCACGGGCACCAACAATTGTGGAGACATGGCCTGGCGCAATAACTCCTCTTATAGGATTGTCGCGGTGGGTTTCGAACGTGTACCTCATTATGGGGGGTGTTAGGCGGTGAACATTGATTATCGTGAGGCTCCTTGGTACATGACCCTTAACGACGGGAGAGGCGGTTGAGGGAGCCGTTGTCTCGAAACCTACCGCGAAGAAAACGCTCTCCTTGTCATCCTCCCTTGCCATACGTATGGCGTCAAGGATACCATAAACAACGACAACATTGCCTCCAGCAGCCCTAGCCTCCTCGAGGCTACGTATATCCTTGCCCCGTTTACCAGAGCCAGGAAGCTTATATGCATCACCAAAAGTGAACACCCTTATGCCCTCGAGGCTCAGCTTTATAGCAACATCAACATAGTATGCTGGTGTAATGCAAACTGGGCAACCAGGACCAGCTACGAGTTCAACCTCCGGGGGCATTAGGCTACGGAGACCGAAGTGCGTAATTGTATACTCGTGGGTGCCACAGAAGTCCATTATCTTTATTGGTGACTGCCCTGTCTTCTCTACAGCCTTGGGAGCCAGCTCGTGTATCTTCTTAACAATCTTCCTAGCGTACTCGTTTCTCCGCAGGAATTCCTCGAGCCTCTTGATAAGCTCTGCTCCGCCTCGCTGCAAGACTAGTGCACCACTCCACTTAGCCCGGAGCACCAGTGGCTAGGGGGTACAAGAAGCTTCCGAGAGCATCCACTTCTCTACTCGAGGCTAATCTCAAGAGGCCTCGTAGTGAGCTTTAGCTTATAGAGACCGGAGCCGATTATGCCTTCTATTAGCTCCTCTGCCCTCCGCGTCTCTCCCTTCTCCGGCACCATGACGAGAACCTTCTTCTTCACATACCATCCCAGGAGAACTCCTTCATCTACTAGCTTATCCAGGAGCTGTGCAAGCTCCTTACTAATCATCCCGGACTCTATGCTGAAGCCACGGGCCTCCCGTAGGAAAGCTATGAGCCCGGGCCGGGATAGGAGCCGTGCAAGCCTAGGCGCTGCAGCCTCGTAGAGCCTCTCTCCGAGAACTCTATGCATCTCCCTAGTCTCCATACGGCCTAGTACCGCTACTAATGCATCCAAGCTCGGCACGGGGTAGCTCTCTACACGGCTTAGTCCAGGCCCGCCGGGCGCTATGCGTATCTCTAGACCGCGCCCATAGAGCATCGCTACCACATCGCCTAGACCTGTCCCAGCCCTAACCTCAGCCTCATGCGCGATACTAGCAGACTCTAGCAAGCCCATACCGCTGAGAAGCCCCGCGCCAAGGACTATGCCGAGAGCTATGCCAGCGGAGACCGCAAAGCCAGCGCCAAGCGGGACCGGGGAAGATATGCGTATATGTGCAGGTGTAGCGTTGTTCATTAGCTTAAGGGTTTCAGAGGCTATGCTCGGCAAGCTACTCAGCCGTCTACCCTCCACGATTATCTCGACGCGCCATTCACTTGCCCGTGTCGCTTCTACCTCTATGCCTGGCTCCATTAGCAACCCGGCACCCAGACTACCCGATAGGAGCGGGCTATGCCTCCAGACTGGTATCCAGAGCCCAGTAACGTGCAGCGGGATCCACAGCTTGACACGCTTCACCAAGCAGTATTCCCGGGATACATCACTCCTCTTCCCAAGAATTATTGTATTATCGTACAGCTTCTCCTGGCTCTGTACGGGCTCCTTAATACCCGGCTAGGCCCCGTTCTATGAGCTGGGGAAGGGTTTCTCCTAGGGTGCGCTATCTATTGGAGGCTCTACATCCCAGCCTCGGTATAATAGGCGAGCTAGAGGGCGAGTTACGCGGTAAATGCATAGTGCTCGGTGTTACCGGTAGCGCCGCGGTTTACCGAAGCATCGATCTTGCACGCCTCCTAATGAGGCTTGGCGCGAGAATAAGAGTAGTAATGACCCCTGCTGCTACCGAGCTAGTCTCGCCTACACTCTTTGAATGGGCCACTGGGTACCCAGTAGTGACTCGCCTTACTGGCTCAATAGAGCACGTCCTGCTACCCCGTAGCTGCGACGCCGTGGTTATTGCACCTGCCTCCCTGGACACATTGGCTGAGATAGCACAGTTGCGGGCCTCGACCCCGGTCTCGGCCCTGGCACAGGAAGCCCTTGGACTGGGCAAGCCCGTGCTCCTTGTACCAGCAATGCACCTTGGTATGTGGAGGAGGGCAAGACCACTTATCGCCGAGCTTAGGCGACAAGGGCTCCACGTCCTTGAGCCCTACGTGGAGGGTGAGCAAGCCAAGTACCCGCCAACCGAGCTCATAGCTTGGTGGGTTGAGGCCATACTGACGAGAGGAAGAGACCTCGATGGTAGACACGTGCTCGTAACTGCCGGGCCTAGCCGCGAGCCCATAGACGCTGTACGTGTCATAACCAATCCGTCCTCGGGAAAAATGGGCCTATACTTGGCACTCGAAGCCGCCTGGAGAGGAGCAGAGGTAACACTACTGCATGGACCGCTCTGCGTAAACCTGTCGCCCCAGTGGAGGAACTATGTGAAGAGCTACGAGTTCGTGCGCGCCGAGGAGGCTGCTAGGCTCATAAAGGAGCATGCTAGGGGCAAGGATGTAGCCCTCTACGCAGCCGCTATAAGCGACTATACACCTGCCGAGGAGGAAAGAGGCAAGATAGACTCCCACCAGGTACGCGAGGTAACTATAAGGCTAAAGCAGACGCCAAAAGTCATATCTGTCGGCGTGGAGGCGGAGCCGCACGCCATTCACATAGGCTTCGCAGCCGAGGCGACAACGTCTAGGGAGAAGCTCATAGAGAGGGCTAAGAAGAAGCTTGAGCACTACAAGCTAGACGCCGTAGCAGCTAATAGCGTTGTTGAGCCAGGAGCCGGGTTCTGGGCCGAGACCAACCACGTTTACCTAGTGACATGGAGGGACAATGTGGTAGAGATACCCAGGATGCATAAGAGGCTTGTTGCGAGAAGAATACTCGATGTCGCTAAGGAGCTACTAGAGGAGGGGCCGCGGCCTCGCTAGACGGGCTCAGTTCCGCGAGGAGGCTTGCCAGCGTACTGGACAGCGTCCTCGAGGTCGCGGAAGACCCTAACGCACAGCCTCTTGCGGCCACGGAGCCTCATTTTTAGCGGAACGAGGTAGTAAACGCTCCCTGTGAACGGGTCATCGGGTACCCAGAGCACGAGTATACGGTATCCTGTCTCGGCCACTGCTAGCTCCGTGGCCTTGGATATTAGGGGCCTAGCCTTGTCCCCGCATGCTCTCATGCGTGGCACTTCTAGCTGGTATGGCGGCTGCTGCCTCTTTTCGTAGACGCGTCCACGGCCAGCGATCCACACTGTTACCGCTGCTGTGCCCCCGGGTAGTAGGCGCTCCTCTTCCTCCGCTATCTCTATTGGTTCAAGTTCCTCCTCGGGCTCGAGCTCTGGCAGCTCGAGCGCCAAGCCCCCTTCCCCAGCGTATATAAGTTCTAGGCGTCTCTTGTGGTTATAAGCATAGCCGATGGATTTGATTAGTCTAGTGATAATAGTACGGTACTACTAGGCCTGCCTAGCTCGCCAAGCAACACCATTCTCCGTGGCCAGGGGCTCTACTAGGCCCTCCTCCTCTAGCCACGCTACTACCGAGACGAGGGTTGTTCTATTAAGGAGTAGCTGGCGGGGATTAGGCTCTGCAGCGGATAGATCTCGAGTCGCTAAGTAGGCTAGCTTGTCCAGGGTTAGTGGGCCGCGCTCCCTGATGGCTCCTAGTACGTACTCCCTTACCCTCTTCACAGCCTGTATGTTCGCGTCTATCATCGCTACCGCTCTCTTCGCTTCAGCCACAGGGCCGTGGCCAGGCACTATCCTGTAGCCAGCTTCTGCTAGTTCTCTTAGCCTTGCTAGGCTCTCTAGCCATTCTCTTAGATCAGCTGCAAAGGGTATACCGAACCTAGCCAATACTCTTTCGCCGAGAACCGCGTCGCCCGCTGCAACTACCTGGTCGTCTTCGATAACGATGCCGCTGTGACCATACGTGTGTCCGTGGAGGTCTAGGCTCCGGATACCCGGTAATACTTCCTCGCCCCATCCGAAGGTATTGGTTACTCTTAGGGCTGCTGGCGGCATGGCTGCTAAGGCCTCCGAGACAATACCGCCATATACGACATTGAACCTCGCCTTGACGCTCTCTACCAGGGCTAAGCAGAGCCGATGCGCGTGAACCCCTGTATCGGAGCCGAGCAAACCGGGGGCTGCCGCTAAGTGATCGGTGTGGCCATGCGTGAGCACTATGTCCGTTAAGCCGAGCCCAAGGCTTCTTAGTGTCTCTGCTATTGTCTTGTCGCGGTCAGCCCCTATACCAGGGTCAATAACGGCTACGCGGTCACCGAGGTCAACGATGACGGTATTAGGGCTACCCGGTACAAGCCATGTATGCTCTCCGAGGCGGCGAGGCTTCCTAGCCAATCCCTAGCACCTAGCCTCAGCCTACAAGCGTCTCAGTGAAAAGCCCTTACGCTACCCCGCAAATGGTACAGCGGGGAAACTAAATCAGCGAACCCGGATCTATGACTAGGACTTGCGGGCAGCTCACCCGCCTGACGCCGGGGAAGCGCCCCGCCGTAAAGGGAGGGATGAGGGCGGGGTCCATAAAGGGTTAAGCGAGATTTTACAGAAATCTTTAGGCTTGCCTCAGTGTTTTTAATGCTATCAAGTACGCTGATGCTACGTGTTTATCTAAGCCTAGTCTTTTCATAACCTTATTATGTATAGCGCTGTGTGATGTTCCTTTAGGGTTCACGTGAATAGTTTTTATACTGTATAGAGGGGTTTTATATGTAATAGTTTCTATTATTTTATTTCTAAATATTGATATTTTATAATTATAGTTTTTTGATTTTCCCTCTCCATTTTTAACCCAATAGTATCTTAGGTAACCAATTATTTTTGGATCCTCTAAGGCTATGAGAGAGACCCCGTGATAATAAGCATAGCTTAGCATTTTATGTATTGCTTGGTTTATTCTTGTCCAAGCTTGCCTTCCCTTATATCCATGGCTTATTGTTTCGCTAAACCAGAAGGTCTTTGTATCTCTTAATCTTCCGTATTTATCTACTATAGCTAAGTTAATCCTATCTACATTAACATCTACACCACCAACATGGTCACCAAGAGGTTCACCATATTTTTTCATGGTATAAATGTAGAAGTCGTATGGTACCATGACTTGTAAATGACAATAGAGATGCAGGCTGCCCTTGTAGAAATTATGTTCCTTTATCACTACTCTAGCTGGATAGCCAATTTCCTTATTTATAGCTTTATCGGTGAGTGCTTGTAGTAATTTTCGGTAGCCCTTTGGTATCTTAAGCTTTAGGTCTATTCTCCTTATTTCTTTTCTCTTATCTATTACTAATATCTCAATCCTATTTGATGATAATAGTCTTATATTAAGATTACCTTTCTTTTCTCTTTCTGCTTCACTTTGAAATAATAACCATTCCCCCAGTTCTATATCTTTTATATTAACCCCTAACCTCCTTGCGCTCTTAATTGTTGAATGTATTAACACTGCAACTCCATCTATATATCTACGATTAGGCATAATCTCGTAGCATCTTGTACGGGCATACTTAAGGAAATTGGTTTGTGATAGCTCAATAAGCTTATTGTTAGTCTTTATGTCATTGAGCAATCTGTGCGCACACAGCTTGAAGAGCCATGAGGTCCACCAAAGTAGTCTGGCCTTCTCTTCCTTTGCCGAAAAAGGTATATTTATAGCAAGGTATTCTGGTAGCCTCATAGCCTCTCATAGGGGGTATATACCCCTAAAACTTTATAAACATTATGTTATTCAACTAAAGTAGATGGTGGGCCCTGGCCCCAAGAGCCGTGGTGGAGCCGCGGTGAGGGGGCCAGGGCGTCGCCGTGATGAACCCAGCCGTGCTGGATAGGAAGTAGAGGTGAATCATGAAGGCACGGTTGGGGGAACGGTCCACAAGGCGGCGAATATCTCCCATTTATCTTCTCTTGGTCTCTATGAGTGGAGAGTAGTGGGCTATGAGTAGCCGGGATGAGTGGGGCTGGCTTGGTAAAGCGTTGCGAAGCGTGCTTGACTCGGAGCTACGGAGATGGGGAGGCTTAAGACTCGTTGATGCTTTCATTGGTCCCCATTATTCTTATGTAGAGTTGGATGGTGGGTGGTGCGGAGTAGCTTATTCTCCTAGGGAGACTGGGCGGGTCGTAGAGGAGCTAGAGCATGCTACTCCCCGGTATCTTGCTCGGCTCGTTGAGCGCGGCCTCGGGGGCGGGGCTGCTTCGCTCGCGCTAGCCGCTGCAAATGCCGCCACAATGGCGTGGATCTACGAGACCCCGGATCCACCAATTCTTATCGAGGCACGTCTCAGCGATTTCATTGAGCTGCGCAGCGACGATGTTGTAGCAGTTATTGGCTTCATGAGGGGGGCTGTAGAGGAGTTGGCGAGCAAGGCGAATAAGGTCTATGTTATAGAGCTTAGTGAGGAGCTAAGACAAGAGGCCGGCGGTATTAGTGACATAGAGGTTCTCGGCGCTGAGGACGGCATGAAGGTTCTCCCCCAAGTATCCGTGCTGGTGGCGACTGGTAGCGCACTCCTCTACCCAGCTATATTCCGACAACAACTAGCCAAGGCGGGGAATGCCCGAGAGAGAGTCATCGTTGGCCCTACGTCTAGTTTTCACCCACGCCTAGCAAGGCTCCTAGGCCTCACGGGGCTCGGCGGAGTATACATTGATCCATCGCTTTGCAGGATTCTGCGATGGCATGTTGCAGGTGGAGGAGGGATTCATAGCCTTAGGCGCCGGGGCTCCAAGGCCCCCTTGCTCCCAAGGTTCTTTGCCAAGGCCTAGGCTTGTGCACGCATACCCCATTCACGGAAAGCATTTACACCCATGTATATTCCACGCTGCATTACATGGAGTAGATAAAGGCTCTGAGGCTGCCTTATCTCGTAGCACATGCTCCCCAATGGCTCTTCGCCGAGCAAGCGCAGCACGGATGATATGAGCGAGACTACTTTCGCCGCATCATCCCCGAATCTCTCAATTACCTCGCGTGGGCAGAATCTTAGCCCGAATAGCTGTGTCGACAAGTAGTAGAGCAGATCCTCGCTGGGCGTGACCTCGATGCCCCGGATGGCGGAGAACCCTCTCTCATATACTAGCTTCACGTACTTATTGACGCTGAAGGTGTTAACGTAGACGTATTTCCCGAGACGCGCTATCCCGCTAAGACCTATCGCGAAGAACTTGTCATAGTCTACTATGTACTCGTCGACGAGCTCCGAGCCCTTGTCCATGCACCAGGGAGTAGCTGGCCTATAGCCATGCCTAGCTGCTTCCTCGAGAATCGTTTCATAGAGTAGCCGCTCGAGTGGGTGCCAGGGCCCCTCTCTCCTGCGTCTCTCGTACTCTCGTAGCCCCGGCGCCGGCATTAAGGGATAGAATGTCACCTGGTCTGCGCCTAGCTCCAGAGCCTTGCTCGCCTCCTCGCGTATTGTCTCAAGTGTATCGCTCCTCACACCCCACAACATGTCTATGTTAAGGGTCTTGAACTTGCCCCTCGCAGCCCTAACCGCCTCTAGGGAGTGCTTCACGCCATGATGAAGTCTTCCAAGCTCCCGGAGCCTATCGTTGCGTAGTGCTTGTACACCTATGCTGAGCCTGGTTACTCCTACTGAGCGCAGAACGCTGACAGCCTCATCGTTTATGTCTAGGGGGCTGGCCTCTGTAGACACGCTTATGGCTCTTCCATAGTAGCTGCGAAGAACATCTATGAACTCTGCTAACGAGTATACGTTTATTGACGGTGTTCCGCCACCTATGTAGACCACTTGTATTCTCGGATTCTCGGCGATCGTCGCTAGCCACTCAGCCTCCCTCTTTATAGCAGCCATGTAGTCAGCATAGGCTTTTGGCTCGAACGCGTACCGTACAAAGCAGCAGAACTTGCATAGCGGTGTATGGCAGAAGGGCATGTGAACATAGAGCGCGTAGTCCCCTGGCTCAAGAGATGCGAGATACTTGACATGTCTCTCCTCGTCAAGGCTACTTGCCTCAACCTTCTTAAAGAAGTTCTCCACTCTTTTTGTCACTAGTTGGCCAAGCATTTTGCCTATTAGCTGTATTGTTTGAGGAATACTGAGGGTGTTCCTAGGATTTGTCAGCATTTTGTTTCATCTCGTTTATTTTCACTAAAACCCGGGTCTATGCTAGCAGGGGTGCTAGGGTTAATAGGAGAAGCATCGGATATGTGCGAGCCGCCTCCATCTCAACCACGACTCTTTCTCGGGCCTAGGCGCCTATTCTTCATAAGGTAATACCGTCGGCATAGTATGCTTGGTGGAGAGAGACAACCCCAATATACCCGCCTCTTTTCAGGAGAAACATTGCCAAAGCTATGAGGGGCCGAGCAGTATTGGTGAGGCCAGGGAGCGTTGCTCAGCCTATAGGGATGGTTACTGGGGATGCTAGGCCAGATTACTTTATATTCACAGCGGATCCTGATAACATACCGCCTCTCTACGACTACGTCTATGTTGAGGCTAAGGAGGTCCCGCCAGGCGAGACAGAGCCAGTAACTGTGAAGGTTCTTGCACAGATACGCGGCATTAAGCGCTCAGCAATCGGGGTCTCCCCCGAGCACCCGTGGCCTGTTCTGCGCAACCTCTCCCTCCCAAGAGGCAGCGATACCGTTGTAGCTGCCGCGAAGGTTCTCGGATATAAGTGGCGTGGGGGGATATACTATCCGCGGCACGCGCCACCCGTGGGTACATGGGTCTACTTGGCCCCGGACAAGCTTCTCGAGGAATTCTACTCCGTTGAGGAGGCTAGGAGGCTTCATGTAGGCTACCTTATCTCGAGGCCAACTGTTCCAGCTTTCCTCGATCTTGAGGGAGTTAAGCGCCACGTAGCAATCATAGCTGCTACCGGTGCGGGTAAGACATGGGCAAGCGTGGTACTCATAGAGGAGTTATTGAAGAAGGGAGCAACAATAGTCGTGCTTGATCCTCACGGAGAGTATACTGCTATGAAGAGGACTGTTCATAGACTAGGCAAGGGCTACGAGAACGCAGTGAGGATTATCAAGGGGCACCGGGAGCAGGACGGCGATATACAGTACAGCATCAGCGTCGCCGACATGACTGCCGAGGAACTCGCCTCCATAGCCGGCGTGCCCTCGAAGGC
>JALVKZ010000148.1 GCA_027033675.1 Pyrodictiaceae archaeon
CCGATACAAGCGAAGGCTTAGACGCCTCTCTGAGAACCACTGTTGTAATTGTCTTGGTACTGTGCTCTACTAGAGTCCTGGTAGCTGTAACCAGCCTCGTCACTGTAACGGGACAAGCGAGAGTATGATTAGCGCCTCTAGCAGTTACAGTTAAAGTACGGGTCTCTGTCAATGTCTGAGTGACTGTGTAATTAGCTGGTATAGTTATTGGCCTTATAGAGGTTAGCGTGACTGTCCTTGTAATGGTCCTCCAGAGAGGCTTTGTAACAGTTACTGTCCTTGTTAGGTTGTATACATGCGTCACAGTAGTAGTTACTACGTGTATTGCATGGCCTAGGGCTTCCTCTTCACCCAGCTTTATGCTTATCTTTGTACCAGTAAAGCGCCATACCCTAATCCAGTCATACCAGGCCTCAGTACCCGCGCTATAACCTGCATGAACAGAGAGATACCTTGGCGTATAAGTAGAATCAACAATGCTTAGCTTGCCGAGTGCCGTGCCAGTAGCATTATATACCGTGAAGTTGTACCTAGGCCCCGACTTTACCACCCTTAGTACGAGCCATTTGCCAAGAAGGTTCTTGCCTAAATCGCGCTTCGCTAGCCTAGTCTCATGTTCGTCATTCATTCTACTTATAAGCATATAGTCCGTACTTTCGTGTATTACGCGGAACAAGTAGCCCTTATCATTAGGCCTGGCTAGGCCGTTCCATAGGAATATACCTACCTGGTTGTTGCCTATAATGAGTTTGCGTATCTGGGCCTTCACTTCAACGACATAGTTGTCTGGAGGAAGAGGGATAAGGGAAACAGCGGCGTGGCCGCTTGTAAGGAGATATATCTTGAGTATACCTTTATCAACTTGCACGATGGCAGGATTTCCTCTATGATATACATCGATGACCCTTGTATCAAAGCTATTATCAGCGTAGTACAAGAATACCTGCTTTGGATTGCTCTTGCTCTTCGCAGAGGGGTTACCATAATACATGTATAGAATTGTTTTCCCTGACATTATTTCTGGTACACGAATCCATATTACGGTATGGTTAGTATTGCATCCTGACTCTATCCAATAAGGTATCTCTGTGACTCCATCACTGAGCGTGATTCTTAAGTCGCTACAATTGTTATTCATTTTTCCTGCAGCTATTAACGATGAGGTATCAATCACTATGCGTATTTGGTGGTCAAGGAGAGTCTTCGGCGATACAAGTATAATGGGGCGGCGATATTGCCATCCATTGAGCCAGCTGTTCTCTGAGCGAACCATATGAGAGCTAAGAAAAGTAAGCGAAGCCAGTGCCAGAGCTAGTATCAATACCGTAGCACGCCGCGTACTACTGGCCATAGGTTCATCACCGAATAGTTCTATATTCAAGCTCTATACGCGATAAATAGAGTCTCATGTAATACTACCAGAATTAGCCGAGAAATAACGGAGTAGACGGTTTTAAGCCCTAGGGCTTGGTGGCATTGGGGCCTCTAGGTTACCTAGTGAACTCTTCGGTATTATACGATTGGCGCTGAGAGCCATGGCACGTACGGACGACTTTGCGAGGATATGGAGCCCTGAGCCCAAGGGCCCCGGTGTGGTAGATAGGATACGTAACTTCATCAACCCGCCTCCCCCGCTGAGGCAGAAGCTAGCACTAGCGCTCTACAAGCTGCGCGTAGAGAACAATAAGCTGGAGTATATAATACATAAGATGAAGGAGCGCGACCAGATACTCTTCGAGAAAGTAGTACAGGCTCAGATAGAGAAGGATCAGACACGGGCAGCAATGTATGCTGGTGAGGTGGCGGAGCTAAGGAAGATGATAAAGAGCATAATGATGGCTAAGTACGCTGTAGAGAAGGTAGCACTACGTCTCGAGACAGTAATGACGATGGGCGACGTGGTTACTGGACTAGCGCCAGTAGTAGCGGTTATCAAGGATCTACGCCGCTACCTAACTGGCCTAGTACCCGAGATTGGGCTAGAAATGGCAGAGATAGGCGAGCTACTAGAGAGCGTGGTGACAGAGGCAGGCGAGTTCACAAGCTTCATGAGCATGCCGACCGGAGTATACAGCGAGGAAGCGAAGAAGATAATGGAGGAGGCGAGGATAGTAGCAGAGCAGCGTATGAAGTCAGAGTTCCCTGAGCTACCAAGTGCGTTCCCAACACCTACTGCGGAGAACCAGAACAAGTAACCACTACGCAACTCACGCTCTTCATCCCTGGCCCCGGGGCCCATAGCCGCAAGATTTTTAGCCCAGGTCGAGACCAAGAGTTTCTTTCTCTCCTATTGTCTGTACTTAGTCATTGCCCTGGTTCTATAGTACGTAGCTTGGCTAGGCATGGTACTATGAAGAAGCCTGCTGATTGGCCTTGCATTGCTTCATCAATCTCCTTATATCGGGTATTAGGGCTGGTGTTCTCCTCATGTACTCCTGGTAGGCTTCTCCCCAGTACTCTAGGAGTTCTCGCTCCTCTATCCTAACTAGGAGTAGCCATGCTGGTAGTAGGCCTGTTGCGAGGACTAGCCCGGGGGCGCTACCTAGTACTAGGGGTATGGAGAGCTGGGCTAGTATCATGAATAGGTAGAATGGGTGCCTACACAGCTCGTAGGGACCTTCGGTGAATAGTCTCCCCGTGTCCAGGGGCTTGTCGTGCTTCTCTGGGTAGGAGCGATGGATAGCGGAGCCTAGTGCCACTGATACATAGAGCGTGGCGGAGCCTAGTGCGCTCAAGACTATCCTGGGTACTCCACTGACTGGCAGTGTACCCGCTGTTGGGAATGATAGTGCTATTACTAGTGCTGTCCCAAGCCCAGCTACTAGTTTGCGCACCTTGGTTGAGCTAGCCAAATATTCTCACCTCGTAGACCTCGATCAATGCGAGGACTAGGAACACGAGTAGCGCGTAGACCAATAGCCTCCTCGTCTCCCTGACCGTGGCCTCCCACCTGCAGAGAAGAGAGCTACACGCGTACTGCACGTAGTACGTCTTGGCAGCAAGTATCCATAGTAGTATGTATGCCTGTGTCTCAGCGAGCCCATAAACCATGTGGGCGGTGCCACAGTACCCGGCTAGCCAGGAGGCCAGCAGCTCGCCAAAGAACACGGAGGTGTATGCAATCACAAAGACGCCGGCTACTGGGTGAAGCACTATCAGTACAGCAGCGAGCAGGAATGAGGAGACATTGCTCAACCATATATGGAGCACAGCGTTCAGTACCCCATGGCTCCGAATAAAAGCTATCGACTCAACCGGGGATGCCCTACCAGAAAGATAGAGCACTACTCCGATAACCGCGGAGACCGCTATGGACACGAACTCGTAGACCCATAGCCACCTAGCAAGCCGGGAACTAGCCAAGCAATCAGCCCCGCGAGGCAATATAGCTACAAGACGCCACGAAGCCTAGCAAGTAGGCTGTACAGGATTATATATTACGTTTATCCCGTCCAGGGCACATAGCTAGGGATAAGCACAATAACTAATAGGAGAAGTAGCGAAACACTATCTATATCTATACCTGCTCTATTCTATTCTATTCTCCCAGGGGATAATTGGAGTGAGCGTCGCGATTAGTATTCCTAGGAGGCTCTACGAGGAGGCGAAGAGACGGGGACTCGACATAGAGACACGTGTTGTCGAGTTCCTGGCAAGAGAGCTAGGGCTGGATCCGCGCGAAGAGGCCAGTCTCCACCTCGGGTTAGCCGAGAGATTTCTCCGCGAGGCACTTTCTCTCCTCGAGAAAAACGATACAGTACAGGCGAGCGAAAAGCTCTACAAAGCAGCCGAGGAGGCCATCAAGGCAATGGCAGAGGCGCTAGGGCTCCCAGAAGCAGAGGAGGCAAGGAAGAGGAATAAGTGGAGCCTAAGACTACTAGACTTTGCTGCCAATAGATTAGCCATGGAAGTAGACGAGAGGATCTATGATGACTGGGATCATGCATACTTCCTTCACACCGAAGGCTTCCACGAAGCACGCCTAGGCGAGAACCAAGTAAGAACGCGGGCAAAGTACGTGAAGGAACTCCTAGAAATAGCTAAAAAGATTATATCACAACAAAAATAGCTACGCCTAGATAAGCTATAAGAAGTTAAAAGGAAGCTATTAGGCTTTAAGCTCTCCACTCTTCTTGCTCACTCTCGCTCTCTTCTTCGAACCCCTCAATAATTGTTTAGGCCTACTTCCTCACCTACTACGGGGAGGAAAGCGTCCAGAGCCTTCTCGAAAACTATGTACCCATCTTAGACC
>JALVKZ010000149.1 GCA_027033675.1 Pyrodictiaceae archaeon
TCCTTGGATGCTTTACGGGCGTATTCCGTAGTTATGGAATATATTCTTGCAAATATTCGGAATAGGTTATAGTAGTGAAATACCTTCTTTTCTATTAGTGCTTTTATTATTTTTGCTCGAAGCTCTAACTCATCATATATTAGGAACATGTTACGCCTAGATAGGCCTCTCTTAAGTCCTATCTTTTCCTCGAGTAAGTAGCTAGTGCCACGGCCTCTGAACGTAAACACGTCTCTAACAGGGTCCCATGTGAAAATCGGGATATAGAGCACGGAGTCTGTTCGCGGATCGTACCCTATTATCTCATTTACGCTAAGTACTCGGCGAACCAATACACCTTCTCTATAAATAGCGCTTTGAATGACAACAAAGTTTAGATTATCCATTTGTGATTTTGGTACGTTAATAGGCGGCGAGGTTAGTCTCTGCACGAGCCTTTCAACACTTGCCGCATGAAACGTTGCTAGAACTGGGTGGCCTGTCTGCATTGCCTGGAAAGCTATATTACCTTCTGCTCCACGTATCTCGCCAACGATAATGTAATTAGGTCTTTGTCGAAGGGCTGCCTTAAGCAAATCAAACATAGTAACACTTGTCTCTGGATTACCAGTATCCCGTGTAAGCTCACGTACCCAGTTTGGATGAGGAATTGTTAGCTCCGCGGTATCCTCTATCGTAACTATCTTTGCAGTAGGATTAATGAACGCAACTATAGCGTTTAGCGTAGTTGTCTTACCGGAAGCTGTTTCGCCGGATACGAAGCCGCTACTGCCCTCAAGCAATAGTATCCAAAGATAAGCTGCTACGCGGGCATCAAACGTATTCCAGTTCACAAGCTGCGTTACACTAATTGGTATCTTAGCTACACGCCTTATAGTGAAATTACTGCCCTGGAGACTAACATCGCTTCCAAACACTATGTTTATTCTACTTCCATCTGGAAGCGTTGCATCTACTATAGGCCTGGCATGGCTAACTGGTTTCCCTATTCTCTCGCTAAGCTCTATAATGAATCTGTCCAGCTCCTCAGCTGTATTAAACCTAAGATTAGTTTCAAGCGGCCCAAAAACCTTGTGTACTATATAGATGTAGCCAACACCGGGACACGAAATGTCCTCTATATACGGGTCTTTCAATAAGGGCTCAAGTATTCCGAGACCTGCCTTGTTCCTTAGAAGGTAGTACACCATGTTATCATAATCTCCGCGATAAACGGGTATTTTAGGGAGTTCATGTATTCTTGGTAGAAGAGCTTTATAATTAACTGGTGCATCAACTATATCGGTTATTAGCTTAACTTTCTCTAGGAGTACTTTTTTACGTTCCTCGAGATCCCGGGCAACATCTTCTTCAGATATTACTGTTGCCAGCTTTTCCTCAATAAGGTAAAATAGTTCTGGAGGAGGAGGCTCTGGCTCAACTGCTACGTACTTTCTATAACCAGATTCAGTTCCTTCAGGGGGCATATAAACATGTATGAATATGCCGACTTCTTCGTCGATTATATACATGACGTTAATTATCGATAATTTACGCAACTCTCTTGGCAGCTCCTTGCCGTAATACGAAGGCCAGCCGAGCCTTGGAACAATTTCGTTAAGATAGCGAGCTAGGTGTGGATAACGCCTGGCAAGCCTCCTTAGCTCCTCAACACCTTCTGGTCTTTGAACAACCCTCTGAAGGGCCACCTACCCCACCTCCTTTCCTCACATCATTAGGACTGCGCTATTACTACTGGCACTATCTTTATGCCGAAGGCAGGATCAACGTCGAATGCAAGTGTACCCTCAATTGGCTCCGGCGCGCCACGAGCCTTAACTATTTGTAGTACCTTTACTGTCTTGCCGCCAACATTGGCCAAGCCTAACTTATAGTACACGTCGCTTGCAGCCCTCAATGCCTTCGCTACACGCTCCTCTATCACACCACTATGTATCGTGGCCATAAGAGAAGAGCCACGCGATATTAAGCGTCTCACTGTCTGTATAAACCTTGAAATAGCTACATCGCCAACATAGTTAAGAAACACGGTTAAAGAATCAATAACTACTATGTCAAAATTATTCTGGGAAGAAAACAAGAATTGCACTAAATTATTAAACGCTGCTTTTATAGCCTCTGCGCTAGCCTCATAGCCCCCAGAGTACAATGAATATATTATTAGCTGGCCCTTTATGTAGAACTTTGTTAGATCAAGCGATATCAAACGTGTCTGATTAATAAACTGCTTAGCGGTGGACTCTGTCGTAAAGAGAACTACGCGATAGCCAGCACTAAGCGCTCCAAACATTATCTGGGCAGCTAGGGTAGTTTTTGCTGTACCATTCTCGCCCTCAATTAGTATAAAAGCTGGATGCGGAATTCCTCCACCAAGTCTTCCATCGAGTTCCTCGTTACCTGTAGAAAAAATTGTCAAACCTCTAATCATTTTTGACGACACATACTCACCTCCATCATGTTTCTAAGCTATTGAGTAGACACAGTTTTCACGGCCCTTACTCCTTCGGAACATTCTACAATAATTTCTAGATACGAGCAACTCTGAGCTATATTTAGCCGCTTCTTTACGACAATATGGGCTTTTTCTCCAGGATCCAATATAGGAGATGACGCTGCAACTCCTTTCATTCCAACATGGAAATGGAATACTTTTACTACTTGTCTATTCTCATTTAAGCACTTTACTAATATGAATGTATAGTTACTTCCTATCCTTATAGGCACGGAACCTGTATTTTTAAGCGTTATAACGATTTGTCTCTTTTTAACAAGGATCGTTGTTATCTTTAGACCTGCTTTGGATAAATATGAGGCCTTTTCTGCGTAAGCCTTCACAGCGCTAATATATGTAGAGAAGTAAGTACTCCATAATGACACAAATAATAGTATTGAGGAGATAAGTATTAGCGACCCTATTGCTAGGCCTATAGCTGTAGACACCATTCTTATTCACCCACTATATGTCCATGTAAATGTATTACCACTGGGCAATGCAAGAACTAGCTTATAAGGCGACGTTATATTTTCTGGAGGGCATAGTACTAGTTCAACGGTCTCTGATACTTCCCAGATCTTGTTTGGATGTTCTATGTCTACATAGCTCCAATTACCAGGCCCAGGTAAACTAATATTATAACCTGCATAGTGGAGGAGGAAGGTTATTGTATCATTCCCGAGGATTATGGTTGATTTATCTAGGTCGGCAAGGGGTACAGTGCCTACATTCTTTAGATAAACGTAGTGGCAGTTAGTACTCGTATTTACATAGGCGTCAACGAACGATATTGATGTACCTATGTATTTTGCTGCACTGACACTTGATTTCTTTATCTCAGAGCCCATTAATGATACATTGTATATCAATGCACTTATAATTATCATTGATGCTGTGATAACAGCTAGAAGCATTAGTGCCTCTCCAATAGGCGCACTGATCCCTCTCATGTACTCACCTCTCTCGAGAGCATTGAAGCTATTATCGCAATTATGGAGTTGTTGTCTACTCCTTGTTTCTTTAACTTAGCTATAGTAGAGACAACAACCTTTAACTTTTTGCCCTCGTCTTGGGAAATTATACCATTCTTTATATATTCATCAATTATATTTATTAGGAGTTCTTCGCTTGTCTTGTCAAGTAACTGTATTAGTGGTTTCACGAACTCAGCTAGGCGTGTGCTAGGCCTCTGAATAGATGAAATAGATGACGAGCCTGGCGTCCCGGAGCCGGAACGGACTTGAGAAAAACTCTGTGTTGCTGGACTCGGTATTAATGGGTTAGTTAGCTCTGAGATGGCTTCCCTAAACTCTACAATAACGTTCTCCATGCTTGATACGAGTCCTTGTATTTCCTTACGGAGTTTACCGACGTTCTCCTCTATTCTATCAAGTCTTTCTACTAGTATCTTTCCGTTCTCCTCTATTGCTGTGCGTACGTCTTCTACTACTTTACTCACTATGCCCTCAATTACTTCCTGTGTTATGCCTTGCGCAATTACAGGAGATGGAGAAACTGGCTGAGAACCTGCCTCGCTTTGCCCTAAAGTCTCCTCCTCAGATGAGGATAAGGGCGCAGCACGAATAGGTCTCTCTGCAGGAGAGGGCGTCTCTTTTTCCTCAACTGCCCCCCGGGGGCGAGCCTCTCTAGGCTCGCTGAGCGCACCAATACGTCTAAGTACTGGATGTACAAATAATCTACAAAATATACAATTACAGCGCCAATGAGCCATGAAACTCATCACCCCCGGGGGG
>JALVKZ010000150.1 GCA_027033675.1 Pyrodictiaceae archaeon
GCGCTGGGAGGCTTTGGAAGATACTAAACATGCCTGGAAGCGTGCATGAGAATGGAATATGGAGGAGAGTAGAAGGAAAGTTCCTAGTGAGCCCCGGGCACCGTATAGGGAAGCCGGAGCCACTCTTCCACAAGCTACCAGCAGACTTTGCAGAGAAAGCACCACAGCTATTAGAGAATGCTCGTAGGAGAGTAATGGAGAAGCGCCCGCCACTGCTGCGCTGGCAATAACTAGCAGCGCGGCGAGACAATGAAGAAGCGGCTTATCAGAATACGGGGAGGAGCATCTTATTTTAATAAATTGCTTGAGGAATATATACAAATGATTTATCGCTACAATTCTATCATAAGGAAGACGGGTTATTACCTCAAACCAGTGCACATAGTGACTAAGTATACAAGTGACGGGAAGAAGACATACATCTACGTGGGCAGGTATTGGTGGCGCATAAAGTACGTGGGTAAGCGAGGAAAAACCTCAAGGATAAAATGGATATACATTGGGCGCGAAAAGCCACCCGAGCTAAGGGACTACCCAGACCCGCCCCAGCACCCATTAGTTGGACTAACCGTGGTAATTGATGGAAACGATCTCCTAGTTGACGAGAAGGCTTTGAGAAAATACCGCTGGGTATTCGAGCCACTACTAAAACAGCAGAGCGATGCCAATAAGAGCCCCGGTACAGACAACACCAATGGATAGGAGGCGTGAGGAACCTTCCCCTCAGCAGAGCGACAAGCGATGAAGACGAGTCATCCTGGCGGCCGCCACCGAGAACACGCTATCTCCTCCCATCTGGTTATCTAAGGAGGAGACCGGGGATCATTGTTGACCGAGGTAAGGGTCAGGATACTAGCAGCCGATAGCATGGGAGTACGCTCTATGGCTACCATAGTTGAGGCTGGCGGCGTGAAGATAGCTGTTGATCCGGGTGTAAGTTACGCGCCTCGTCGATACGGGTTGCCTCCTCATCCGCGAGAACTCGAGAGACTCGAGGAGAAGAAAGAACTGATATACGGAGAGCTAATAGATACTGATATAATTGTTATAACTCATTACCACTATGATCACTATTTGTACCATGAGGATGAAGCCGAGTACTACAAGAACAAGATTCTCTTGATAAAGGATCCACGCCACGGCATAAACGTTAGCCAGAGGATAAGGGCTCATCGCCTTCTAAAGAAGATGAACATTGAGAGCATTGCAAAGGATATACATATTCTTGATAACAATGTATATGAGATCGATAAGGGACTTATAATAAGAGGGTCCCCTCCCGTCCCGCACGGGCCCGATGACTCAAAGCTCGGCTACATAGCCATGGTCCTTATAGAGTGCTGCGGGGAACGAATAGTTCATGCCTCTGATGTCCAGGGGCCTATTTCCCGCAAAGCACTAGAGATTATAGCCGAGTGGCGGCCAACGATCTTGATCATTAGTGGCCCGCCAACATATTTCGCAGGGCTTAAGGTCGAAGAAGAACAAGTTAGGCAAGGTCTGAATAATTTATCTCTATTGGCAGAAATAGCTGATGTACTCGTGGCGGATCACCACTTTGCACGAGATCTTGAGTATCCTAGTTACTTAGACCAACTTAGGAGAATTAATACCCGGGTCTTATCAGCGGCAGAGTTCATGGGGCTCCCGGTTGAGCTTCTTGAAGCGCAGCGTAAACTCTTATGGGAGAAGGATCCCCCTGATAATAATAGAGCATCTTGAGGACCACTTTTCTCTATGGATACGGGCTGAGTACAGCCATGCAAAACAACTAGCTGGCGAGAGGCTAGTTTTCACGAATCTTAGAGAATTCTTAGTCAATGCAAGAGAGGAGAACCTCTGCCCCTGCTTCTCGGAATCGGTCACTCAGTTGCAAGGAGTACTATACAATGATCCCGCGAAAGTGATTATTCTTGACCCGCTTGCCGAGAAACTCCTTAAGCCCCAAGAGGCAGCAAACGCGGAGGCACTAGTGATCGGCGGTATACTTGGCGATAACCCGCCACGGGGTAGGACACGACGACTCCTTACACAGAGAGCGAAGCACATGCTAGCACGTAGCCTTGGTCCGCACCAGTTGAGCATTGATGGAGCCGTCTATGTTGCACTAAGAGTTGTGGGCGGCGCATCTCTTGAAGAGATACCTCTTGTACATAGACCGCGCTTATATGTTGACATTGGGGGGCTTGAAGTGGAGATAGAGCTGTCCTTCTCTTACCCACTAGTCAATGGCGAGCCTTTGATACCGGATAAGATTAAGGAGCTACTTGCTCGGGGACTAGGCTACGAGGAGTACCACGAATCACATGGGACTAGATAACTGAGCCTAGGAAGTAGCCGAGGAGGAGCGCTGCAGGGCTACTAAGTATACCTGCTGTATAGTTCTCCTTAGGGCCTAGGTACCTGCTCCAGGGCCCTACATAGACTGACACGACATAGGTTGCTAGGTACACGAGGGGGGCTAGCCAACACATCTTGCCTCCATACAGCCCTGCTATCATGCCGAGAACTAGGCCTATAAGCGTGCGTAGTAATGCGAGTCTTGCTCTTCTAAGCCTCCTCTCCATATACGTGCTTAATTGGTCTCGGGTGCTCAACAGCATCGCCTCTCTGGAGTCCTAGTAGTCTTGAACGGCCTGGGATTTTCTCGCGTATGTCCTCAACGCTTAGAGCACTAATTATCTCTGCGTAGCTCTCCGCGGCCCTGCTATGGGCTAGTCTCTTTATCCGCTTAGCAAGAAGAGAAGGATCCTCGTCTCCCGGGACAAGTACAGCGTAGACTACTGAGCGGCGGCGGACCAGTTCCTCTGGGCCAACAATTACGATAGGGGCTTCGTTTTCCACGCCCATACCTATTGCAAGGCGCAACTCTATTCCTCTGATATAGTTACGTTTACCATAAACCATGAACGCTCCCTTAGTTATATACTCGCCGGGCGGGGGGGACTTTGATACCTGGTCACCCCACACCCAGTATACATCTACGCTTCCAATACCAGTCTTCCACGCCCTGGAGTAAGCAGCCGTAAGAAGAGCTGCTTCCCTTAGATCGATCCCCGGGGGCTCCTCTCCCTCATTAAACAATACCACTGCAGGAGCACCACGTATATCAGCATGCATGAATATTCGCTTACTCGTCAAATACCTCTTAACAATTGATTCGTTCTGATCCGCGTCTCTACCGCCTATGGCTAGATAGCCATGGCTCGTAACTAGCCAATGATACTTCTCGTACCATTCACGGCGCCTAATTCTCGCCCTAGCCCTAGTCTTTACTTTCTCTTGTTCCTTCTCCAGGTTTCTTAGCTTCTCCTCAAGTTCTCGGAGAGCCTTTGTGCCTCTCTCGATTTTCGCTCTTAGCTCTCCTATGCGCTTGTATAGATCTACTATTAATTGGCTGGGATCTTTTCTAATATCGATGTCTACTAGTTCGCCGCTGAGGCTTAGGACTATTTTACCCTCAGAGGGCTTTACGTCAACAACTCCCGGGCAGTTACCAGCTATATAGTCCCACCCACTTCGTCTGCGTATACGATTAACACACTCAAGCGCCTCGTAGACAAGCTGGATATTTTCTGCTATCATCTGCGCTCTCTTCTCAAGAACTGAGACCTTCTCGAAAAGCTGACTGAGATTCCGCTTGGCCTGATCCATTGATGCAAGGAGCTTTGCTCGCTCAGCCGCTATCAATGCTGCCCTCTTATTTTCCTCCTCGCTGCGAACTGCTTCAATGAAGTACTCGTCGAGAGCTTCACTAAAGCTTCCAAACACCTTAACAGAGAAGCCATAGCCTTGCTGAAGCCCAATAGGCTTAAACGGGGTCACTGTTAACGGCTCGTTGCTGAGAACGATATAGCCGCGGGCTTCTAGGCTTTCACGATATAACTGCTTAAATGTATCTACAATATCACGGGTTCGATTTATGAGCTGTCTACAAGTAGCAGAGCTTGGCTCGATACCTATGCGTAGGAGAGCTTCCTCTACGGCTTCACCTGGGTACCCAAGTTCTCTCACGATACTCCTAACAGGGTCACATCCACTACTGCTAAGAATCTTTGATAACGTAGCCTCTTCCAGGTCTAGAGGATGAATACTTCTACTAGGTGGTGCTACATACTTAGAGCCGCGCCTAATTTCGCGGTCACGTAGCTTCATGGTTGAACTAGTCTGTATTATAGTGTCCTCGGCATCTAGAAGCGCAAGGATTCCGCGGGGCAGCAGCTCAACTACAACGC
>JALVKZ010000151.1 GCA_027033675.1 Pyrodictiaceae archaeon
TCTACTTGGAGAAGCTTCGACTTATAGGTATTGTATGCACGTAGAGCCGCCGCAAGTGCGTCACGGATATGCGAATCCAGTATACGGCTTAGCCTTGGATACCTCCTGGCATACGACTCTACTAGCTCGCGCTTCTCTTCAACACTGAGGGAGACTGGTGGCTCGTAGAGAGGTACTCCGAGGCTTGCTGCGAGCTTTTTGACGAAGTCTGGTGCCGGCTTGACATCGGTGGCAACTAGTACTGGTGTGCCATGCTGCTGTATCCAGCTAATAACATCCCCTCTATCCAGGCCTCTCCTGCTTAGAGCTGCCACAAAAATGCCATTGATGTCGATGGCGGCTAACCCGGTAGAAATGCCAGGGTCAACGCCAACTATGAGGTATGGTGCCATGCTTTGTAATTGCTCCTCTTGCTTAGGCTCGAAAACTATGTGACTGCTATAGACAGGTTTAACTTCTACACGTATATCGTTATCCTCGTAGGGCTTTACAACACCATAGAGCTTACTTCGCGGCGCGTATACTATGAAAGTCGCGCTATCCAGCCCGCCGCTGCTCTTGCGGAAAACTAGGTCATAGTCAAGCCTCTCGCGATCAAGTCGATGCTTTATTAGTCTCACGGCACGGAGAATGGCTGAGCGAACCTTTCTCTGAAACCTAGGATTACTTGATCCGCCGTGCTTCACTCTACGAGACTTTGAGACAACTATCCGTGTCTTCTCCTCAACAAAACGCACACGGGAACCATACCCTCTTAGTGCAAGAACTGCAGCAATATATGCTGTCCGGGAGGGAGAGAGCTTCCCACCCCCTGTCTCGATACCCGCTAGCCTAGCTAACGAGCGAATATCGACATACTCGCCAGTAGGTAGACGAGTAACCTGGACAATCTCGGTGCTCGGAGGAAGCATAGAAACAACCTTAACGAGTTCATGCTCGTCTGATGCCAATTCATAGATATTATCAATGGCTATGACGTCGGGCCTATACTCCCATACCAGGCGAATGACACGATAAAGAGGAATAGATTCATATTTATCTACGAGCCTCTCACTATCACCTAGCACAACAACGGAGAAACATGGACGAGAACCCTTACAGCCAGGCTCAACATCTAGGCCCATGACTCGCAGCAACAATCACCCCGGGGAAGCAGCTAATCACAAGTATTTCATATAACCTAGCACTCTTTATTCCGTGTATGAGTGTAGAGAGATACCCTAATAGATAGTCCCCTGGGTTTAACACTTTTACTGACACGGGCCCCGCCAGTCTCACACCCGCCGAGACCCGGCTACGGGGCTGTGAAGCGGGGCGGTCAGGCGGGGCACATGCCTAGTTACGCATGATCGGGGGTGAGCGTGCCCCCTCGCGGCTCCCCCTTGCCCGCAGAGGGATTCCGATGAAGTGTGCCGGGCCGGTTGCGACCGTGAATGCCACTAGGTTCTAATCCCCCAGAGATGATATTATCCCGTGGATGGTCGTCTTGGTTCTACAGCGTGGTCCTTGCGGCGAGAAAGTAGGCTCTGTAGAGGATGTGCCAGCGAAACAAGCTACGCTCGCGGATGGTACCCCGGTAAAGGGTGTTACGATAAGGTGGCTAATATCGCGTGACGATGGAGCCTTAACCTTCGCCATGAGAGTGTTTCAAGCCAAGCCTAACTCTCATATACCTGCGCATAAGCATCCATGGGAGCACGAGATATTCGTACTACGGGGAAGTATGAAGGTCAGAATAGAGAACGAGACGTACGAGGTACGCGAGAGGAACTTCATCTTTATACCGCCTAATACGGAGCACGAGTACTTTATAGGTGATAAGGGAGTAGAGTTTCTCTGCCTAATACCGCTAAAACCCAGCGTGAGCGAGGACTATAATCCCTGCAAATAGGGCTTTTCTTCAGCAAAACTTATGAATCCTTCTTTTTCTCAACCCTCTAGGGTGACTAGCTCCTAATGCCACGCGTCCCTGTCAAGCTTGTCTCGTGGGATGAGATAGTTGAGTGGAGCAGGGGGCTCGCAAAGAGGATCAGGGAGTCCGGCTACAAGCCGACCGTAATCATAGCTGTGGCGCGTGGCGGTTATGTACCAGCACGTCTTCTCTGCGACTTCCTCGGAGTGGAGAATCTGCTAAGCATACAGAGCCAACACTGGACAGAGGCAGCAAAAGCAGCCGAAAAAGCTGTGCTTAAGTTCCCGTACAAGGTTGATTTAAGGGGTCATCAGACACTACTCGTCGACGACATAGTGGATACTGGGGAGACATTGTTGTTAGCCCGAGACTACATACTTAAGGAATGGAGGCCGGATGAGCTCAAGATAGCTGCTCTGCAGTGGATTAGCACTGTTGCCAAGTTCCGACCTGATTACTACTACATTGAGGTCAAGGAGTGGAAGTGGTTTCAGTACCCCTGGACAAGGCTTGAGGACGTAACACAGTTCATTAAGAGAATGATTACGGAGACCTTCAGGGAGACCGGAAAAGAGAAGTGGAGCTACAAGGAGATACTAGAGAGCTTCAAAGAGTGGTATGGCGTAGAGGTTGAGGAGTTCTATTATCGCGACGCGTTAGAGATGCTAGTAGAGCAGGGCTTCCTCGGGAAATGCGGCGAGGATGAGTACTGTTTAAAGGAGAAGCCCCAGCAATAAGAGTGGTTCCTCGGCTTTCTTATTGGCTGTGATGTAACCAGCTATTGCGGATACTCCTGTGAAGAATTTGGCCTTTGCTGAGCCTCTTCTAATCCCTCTACCTCTAGCCTAGCCATCCTGGCTGCCCTCACGAAATCCCTTAAGCTAATCGGGAGCCACTTCCTTAGCTCATAATACAGAGTTAGTGGGACTTGTTTCCGCCGTCCTCGGCTCCACTTCATTAACTCGATGAAGGCGCGGAACCTTGCATCTCGCGGGCTCATAACCCTTCTTATAGCCTCCTCTACATCGCATGTCTCGTACCTAGCTCTTAGCACGATATCTACTATTTGGGGAAGCCTAGAAGGGACTCCGTGTATGCTACCTCTTAGTGTTATTTTTCTCGGTTCTCCGAGCCCACGTAAGTTTAGTCTACGAGTAGCGCCGGGCCTAGGTAGTATATCGATAATTCCACCAATGATGAAGGCATCTGCGCTCAGAGCCTCATGACTTGTTAAGGGCTTCTCTGCTGAGGGGTCAAGGACTATTATCTTATTTGCACCACGGAGAGAGGCTGCTTCATCGCCCGGTAACTCGCTGTAGTCGAAGAGAGCGCGCCACATGAAGGCACGGAGCCACTCAATGATCCCCGGTCTAGCACTGGATAACAATAAGTGTCGATCCCATAGGTATCTGCGGATAACACCGAGAACTGCGCCTACTTGGACTCTTAGACTCCTGAGCTCTCGCCCAACATGGTTTTCCACCAGCCCCAAGTCTATGACTATTAGTGGCTTGTACTCCTCGAGCACGCTGAATAGTTCCCTGCGGGTATTGCAGAGCTTGTTCTGGTACGAGATAATTGCATCAGCATTTTCGTCTCCCCTACCGTGGCCTATGCATAGCCTTCCCTCTCTACAAGAATAGCACTCCTCTACCCGGCACGCAGAGGTGTGCTTCTCTACACAAGCACCCCATATCATGACTTGTAGGAACAAGTCTTGCAGAAGTGGTAGCCTGGGAAACCTTCTATGACGCAAGCATATGGCACGAATATTTTCCCTGCATAGATAGTCTAAGAGCGTTCTCTGATGGCTCGGCGCACCACATGGTTTCCTGGGCTCAGTTACCGTGAGGCTCTTCACAGCTCTCCACAGCTCCGCATGGGGGTGAGAGGAGGCTCATCAACACCTCACGAGGAGAGAGCATAAACTAATTACATTCAGTACGCGTAATAGCTCTTGATTATGGGCTGTGAGGAGGGCTAGATAAACTGAGCGATGTGATGACGGTTTCTGGTGCTGAGCCCCGTTACTCCTCCTCCGCTTCCTCAAGCTCCTCTAAAACATCCATTACCGCTGTCCGTGTATCACTACTAACGCTTATTCCCTTACGTCGTAGAGCCTCGGTAATTCGCACCGCGATTGAACTCACATCGTCTAAGAGATCCTCAATATATTCTCGCGGATTATCCTCCGTATCCAATACCTCTCTTATATAGTCTCGTAGATTCTCATGCCCTATTCTAACAGCGATGCCCTTGCTTGACTCAAATACCTCTATGTAGAGGGGGGCATTAGG
>JALVKZ010000152.1 GCA_027033675.1 Pyrodictiaceae archaeon
GATTCCGGGAAGACATGGCTCAGTATCGGTTTGGGTCTTGTTGCTAAGCGGCGTGGTCTCAGCGTTGGTATGTATAAGCCTGTAGCAGGGCATAGCTTCTGGAACAAGTTCAGCTCCATTATCGAGTCTAAGAAGCGTGGCATATTGCTCGGGAACGATGTACTCATGTACGAGGAGTATCTTGGCACATTAGATGATCCAGGCTTAGTGAACCCTATTGATTTATTGGTAGCGTATCCCGATCCCTTGGTGCTTCATGGTTTTAGCGAGTACATGTTATCCGTATCTAGCCTAGAAAAGTCGCTTGTAATGGCGCGAGTAACTAGGTGTACCAGCAAAACTGACACACGTCATTACGTATTTGTTGAGAATCTCTCCTTGGTTCCCAGTGCTGCTAGGCAGAAGCTAGTAGAGCTAGCTAGGTTGCTGGGAGCAGAGAGATCCGGTGCTAAATCGTTTCTAGGGTTCCTGGCTTCTAGCAAGGCATCTATGCTTCTTGAGGAGTGCAGGAAGCGCATAAGCGCTGGGAAGGACGTTATCATTATAGAGTCTTTCTCTGATTCCTTGTTGCCTTATAGTGGAGTTGAGAATAGTGTTGATTTCCTTGTCCTAGTTGCACCTGGTAAGGCCCTTGTATTCACCGGGGAGAAACTGAGGCAAGCAATAGAATTGCTAGGAGATAGGAGTATTAGGTCGAGTAGCTTGTTATCGGTAGCACGTTATAGCGCTTATATTGTCGCAGATGTCCCGCCAGCAAGGTCTCCTCGAGAACTCGGCGAGTCGCTAGAGAAAAGCGAGATAGCTAGGATAATCGCTTAAGACAGTAAAAGTGTAGTAAACTACGTGGTGACCTAAGTAATGCCTGCTAAGCTTCTCTTCCAGCAGGATAGCTATATGCGTGAGTTTGACGCAGTTGTTACAAGGATCGAGAACAACAAGGTCTTTCTTGATGCTACGGCTTTTCACCCAAGACCGAGTGGGGGCCTTGACGCAGATACTGGTAAGCTAATAGCAGAGAATGGGGTTGAGCTACGAGTAGTAGACACGGTTATGGATAATGGTGACGTAGCCCACATAGTTGAGGGAGATTTCGAGGCCATAGTGCCTGGTATAGGGGTTCATGGTGTTATTGATTGGGATCGCCGGTATAGAATGATGCAGTTGCATACAGCTAGTCATGTGCTCGCAGCAGTGCTTTACAATAAGTATGGTGCTCGCGTCACTGGTGGACATATTTCACCAGATGCTGCCCGTGATGACTTCGAGATACAGGTAGATGATTGGAAGAAAGCAATTATTGATGCGGTTGAGGAGACTAATAACATCATACGGAGATGCATCGAGGTTAAGGTTTACTGGCTTCCGCGTGAGGAGGCGCTCCGCATTCCTGGTATAGTTAAGCTAGCTGACAGACTCCCGCCGAGTGTTGAGAAACTTCGTATAGTTGAGATACCTGGTGTCGATATACAAGCTGATGGAGGACCACATGTTAAGAATACTTGTGAGATACCTGGGATAAAGATAATTAAGCTTGAGAGCAGGGGGAGAAGGAGGAAACGAGTATACTACACTCTTTTCCCTTAAGGGGGAAAGAAGAGCTATATGGTTGTGACAGCTAGGTATGCTGCAACTAATATCATTATCATCCAGACTGCTAGGTTTCTTCTAAATATCTTAGAGCCGTCCAGCGGGTAGAATGGTAGGAGGTTGAAGAGCGCAAACCAGGCATTTATGCCAGCAAATCCTGAGATGAATCCGCTATATCCCGGTATAGTGGGTCTTAGTACGGCAGCAATTATGGCTAGAGCGATATTCGTTGCCGGGCCAGCTACAGCTATGTTCTCCTCGCGGGGAGTGCCCCAACAGAACGCTATCTTGACATAGCCCGGGGCGAGTATCACGAAGGGTATGCCTGCGCTCACCAGGAGCCCGGAGAAGAATGTTACTAATAGCCCTGTCTTTGAGAGTGTGAACCTGGCAAAGCAGGACTCCTTGGCGGCTACATATCTATGAGCGTACTCGTGAAGTATGAAGCCTATTATGGCTCCGAGTAGTACTCCCCCAGCTATCCCGAGAGGATGGTGCACTACATTAACTAGATTCTTCCCTTCGAACCCGAAGGCGATTGCAAGGACGGCTATGGCTATGGAGGCAGGCTCAGGCAGCTCTATTTCCTCTCTACCAAGGGTGTACAAGGGTAACCAATCCTCCTACTCAACCTTCATGACGTATTCCTCGCCATAATCAACTACTACGCGAATATAACCTCGTAGATCCCTGTCTAGCTTAGAGTCGCCAGTGTCCACCCTTAGTTTCCTAAGCCGTGCTATTTTTGAACGAGTCGCTATAACTATTATGTTCTCCTTTCCCACTAGTCTGACTATGCGTGGAGAAATCTGCTGGTTTCCTCGGCCAAGTATGTAGCCCTGTCCCCCTATTGGCGAAACAATTATCTTTGCTTTTCCACCTCTCTTGACATGGTTGCTAACAATATTGTATAGTGTTTTCTCGTCAACATCACTTGCAATAAGCCTACCATTGTGGTATACATCAACCCCTAGCAGTGTCTTTGGAGCCCTCATTAGCTCAGCTATTTTTGCTGTAGTTGAGCCGGGTCCTAGCACATAGAGAGTACAGTGCTCCATGCTCTCTACTATATAGCGGGCAATGGCTTCTTTATTCTCCTCCTCATCGGGCGTTGCAGGGCTTGGTTGCTTAGAGGAGCCGACGAGAAACCTGCTACATGGAGTGCGTGCGTATCCGTAGAGTCTCACGCGGAGCTCTCCACGCCTAAACGCCTCCTCGTCTATATCTAGTACCTCTGCTTCGCAAGTTGCTGGGTTCTCAAGCCATTCGTGTAAGACGTGTGCAGCTGCTCTCGGATTCTCTGCGAAGACCGAGCTGTACATCTTTACTCCTCCAGGTACCCCGAGTAAAGGTATATCTGTATTCCGGAATCGTTCTAGTGCAGAGAGAATGTCTCGTGCAGTTCCATCGCCGCCGACAAACACCACTAACTTAGCCCCCTCTCGGAGACAATTAGTGACTGTCCTCTTGGTATCCTCGGCCTTTGTTGGGAACGACTCGTACTTGTAAACTATGAGGGGGCTCTGGTATCCTTCGCTTCTTAGCTCGTCCTCCCCCATCAACCCATTAGCGGTAAGCAATACAACTTTATCTAGCACCCCGATCCTCTTAGCCTCAGCTATGAACTCCCTAGCCCTACTAGGAGCAATCAATCTTGCTCCACGTTGAAGGGCCCCAAGCCCCGCCTCCCCATCACTACCCTTAAGGCCTAGGGGTCCACCTATTCCCGCCAACGGGTTAATAACGAAACATATTTTCTTCACGTTAGCCCCGGTTTCGCTCACCGTGTGGAGCTAATTAGATTAGTTTTTCTTGTTCCGGCCAAGAATCCTAGATGGTGTGCTCCGGGTGGCTACAAGCCTTGAGCAGTGATACACGCAGAGTATTATTCTTTGGACGCTTTCAGCCATTCCATTATGGTCACTTTGAGGCCTTAAAGTGGCTCCTGAAGCGCTTTGATGAGGTAGTTGTACTTGTCGGGATGAGTGATGAGAGCCATACCTGGCTGAACCCCTTTACCGCGGGTGAGAGATTACTAATGATACACGAAACGATCAAGTGGAGCAGGATGGAAGCATCAAGGGTAGTTACGGCGACTATTCACACTCTTAGAATCTTCAAGGGAAACGCGCTGTACGTCTTATCTTTTGTTCCTCCGGTAATAGCTGTTGCCACAGCCAATCCTGCCGTTGCACGTGCTTTTCGCGATGCAGGAGTAGAGACCGTGACGCCTCCGCTTCTGCGCCGAGACAAATGGCGCGGCGAAACAGTGCGCTGCAAACTACTAACGGGGAGCGATGACTGGCGTAGCCTTGTTCCACCGCCAGTAGTTAATATTCTTGAGAGAATTGATGCAGCTCAGAGGCTACGCGATATCGTAGCCGATCGCCTAGAAGAGACGATCAATGCTTGTAAGAAGCTAGAGCAACAAGCATAGCACTTCCTCGCCCTAAAAAGCGCTATGGCCTCGTTCCCTGCTCCTACAAAGCCCTTTACAATATTTGATAACTCGTTCTGAAGCTCTGGCGGTACGCCAGGGAACTCTATATGAGAATTACTGGAATACCCAATCGCTATGAGGAGTTCGGGGTCTCCAAGCAACATGATAAGCTTATCTCGTAAAAAGAGAATATTTACATCACTGATATCGCAAGGAATTACTGAGACTGTAAAGCCATGCGAGTCGAAGCACTTGATTAGCTTAAGGAACATGCTAGCACGGCTAGTCAAGCTTGACCCTGCACGTGTAACCCTTACTAAGCCGAGGGTTTCAAGAGTCTTTATCAAGTTTCTTGTTTTCTTATCTCCTAGTCCCAGTATTCGTGATAGTATGGTTCGCCCAACAGGCTCAAAGTCCCTTATAACTAGAAGAGCTGAAACTAGCTCGGAGACACTATACTTGGAGCCTAGTATTATTTCCAAAAACTCATTTATTTCAAGCTTGCACATCATTTGTCTCTCTCTCCTCGCTTAAGGAACCTAGGCTCCTCAAGGCCAGAATACTTGTCAAGTATTCTCAACCACTCTTCCTCATCTATCTCGACGCCTTGTTCCAAGAGAAAGGAAGCCAGCGATCGAGGATCAATGTCCTTGTCAAGAATCTTCTTCTCAATATCGCTCCAAGAAGGACGTGCCCGTATACCAGCCTCATAGTAAAGCCATTCAACAACCTCTTGCAAAGATACGCCTTGGTGCTTAGCAGTCTGGATAAGCATACGTTTTATCTCCTTCTCCGCGAGTAAACGCATAATACGCTTACTCAAGGCGAAGAGCCTCCCCCGGTCCGTGAATACGTCATAGCCCCTCTTTTCGCAGTGGGCTTAGCTAGAGGCCCCGGTCATCGGCCACTCGTCGAAGTAGTCTAAAGGAGACTTATTTATTCATACTTCGATGACTATGTGGTGCAAGGTTAATGTTCTTTACGGGTAACTTGAGATAGTCTGCTACGCGTTGAGCTACCCAAGCATAGTGTGGATCCCCATCACTATATCTTAGCTTTAGCTTACGATATACTGCGCGGAAGAGTATTTCACCGGTATCGGAGTAAACCTCTATGTAGCCCTTAACATGGCCACGGAGATTTCGGACAAGATGTACTTGTACTAGGTACCACCCTTCTGGGACATCGATATATATGTGATAAGCTTCTCCCCGGGAATAAATAGGCCTCGTTGGTTGTTGCAAACGAGGACGAGGCTCCTTGACCTCACCCTTACTTGATACCAGAATTACGAGATCACGTACGGCGTGTTTACCGCTCCTACTCTTGCTTTTCTCTACACGAGCCTCTAGCACTGCTTCTCACCGTTGTTCAATAACTAGTACAGAGCTTTTCCTCCTTAGCTCAGCATCTTGATCGAGCACGAGAACACGTATATCTTTAACTAGCGTGGTGGGTAGAAGCGTTGTCACCTTAGCCTCTACGACCCGTATATCCTTATAGACTCTTTCGTCAATTAGTTTACCGTTATCATCGTATTTGTGCACAATGATTTCCTTTTCTCCCTGGAACCACGTCAATATAGTCCTCAATACTGTTCCCCGTGAGAATTAGCACCTAGGTTAAGTCTCTATATAGAATTTCGGGGGCTCTATGCGCTGGCTCTTGCACCGAGGACACCTACTAGGCTTCCGGGGCTCACGTAGATCCTTAAACACGTATCCACAGTCTCTGCACCGAGGAGGAATCATGTATAATACTGCTCTGCCTCCGTACCTTCTGCGAAGAGTCTTTGCAATATGTTTTAGGTGTTCGTAGACTTCCGTTTCGCCGCGATAAGGGTCAAGTCTCACGGCTTCAGCTATCTCTCTAGCAGTTAATGGGTGACGTGATTCCATAAGAACTCTTATTATTTTCTCCCTAATGGTTTCTTCTAAGCTCATCTTCAAGACCTCTAGCCAATGTTTCTTAAAAGCATCCTTTGTATAGCATCTACGGGCTAGGTCTCTTTTGTTGTACAGGGGATAATCTTAGGAGAAGTATTGAGGCTTCACATCTTTCAGAGGATGTGAATGCGTTGTTAATAACTTACTCCTTACTGGTCTGAGCGTTTGGGAAGTACTCCTTTAAGCGCTCATCAGCTACGAGCCTTGCCTCTTCCATTATTTTTCTCGCGTGTTCCTCTACCATGGGGCTTAGGGGGGCCAGTTCTATGCCAGCACTAGAAGCTATATGTGAGATCATATTATCAAGGTCAGCTAGCATGCTGGAGACAGCAGGCATTACCAGGCCCTGAGTACCCTTTAAGTCGGATACTACACGTTTAAGAATTGATAGGTCTTCCGAGGATAGAAGCCCTATGTCAGCCAGTGTTTCAAGCCGGACAGATGCTATCTCGAGGACAGCTTGCATGTACAATACTTTTTGCAGCATTGTTTTAAGGGATTCATCCTTAGTTCTCTCATATGTTGAGCGAAGCCGTGAGGCGAGGAGACTAAGCCTTGAAATAGCATACCTAGTGGCTACTGCTAGTTCAAGCAATTGTATCCTAGGGCTCGCAGCCCTCCTCTTGCCGCGGAAAAACATGACAGTGTAGCACCCGTTATAATCCCAGTAAGTTTTCTCTAAGAGGGCCCAGTGTAGATTCCTAGGCTATCCTACTCAGCCTATAAAAACTAGGGGGTCAATGAGATAATGTAATTAATATCTTTAACCTTAGTGCTAGCCAGTCCACTTATAGACTATGTATATTATGCCTAGTTGGTAAGTATTGCCGCCTACTCGTTGTACTAATACGTGTCCCTTCTTGTCTATGAAAGGCGATATTAGTACTAGGTATGGCTTAAAGTGCTTGAAGTGATATGGTTTGCCAAGCCTATTTACTCCTGCAACATATACGGATTTGATATTGAACCCCTTTGTAGCACCCTTGAATGGTATGAAGACTATACCTTTCTTACTCATGTAGTATGGTGCGGTGACGAACATGCGGTATATTGTTGAATTTAGGAAGTGGTTAATGACTTGTTGTGTGAGGCCTTCTCCTCGTTTCATTACGCCTGCGATTAGCAGCATTGCAGTTGATTTAGCTATATCGCCTATACTTGGACTATATATTATAGTGCCAGTAGCAGGGTTATAGAGTACAGCCTCGTGTACCAATACTAGCGTATTGTTGGGTCTTAGATGTAGTTCACGCAGTATATTTGATGCCTCGTCTTCATTGGTTGTTGTGAAGAATTTTGCGAGCATTTTTATCTGAGTGCCATTTATGGTTGCCCCGTCGGCTACGGTTGCCCTATCGGAACCCACTGTTATTAAGTAGCCATAGTCCCACCAAGCGACTACTACAGTATCGTTTGGTGTTTTAATGCGAAACGAGTGAAGCAAGTAAAGCCATCCGTATTGCTGGGCGTTCATGCTGGGCATATCAAGCTGTATTGGTGCAGTATTTTTCATCATCTTTAGGGCAGCATGTGCCCCGGCCACCATGCCTCCAATAAGTATTATCGCTAACAAGAGTGCTGAAAATACTAAAACATCATATGTCTCTGAATACCGTCTTTTCTTTTTCGAAACCTTCTCCTCCCACGTAATTTCTTTGATAATGGCTCCTAGCATGGCGGCTGAGACTAATACGCCAAAAACTGAAGCCACTTGCTCGAAGTAAGCCATTCCTAGAACCGCGTGATAGAAACCTAGGGATGATACTACTAGTGGAAGATGCCAAGACTCTTTACGCCTTATAGCTATATATAGTAGATATAGCCCGGCTATTGGTGCTGTAAAGAGCACTACATTCATCCTGTGCAATAGTAGTTTAGGATTTGGGGGATTATTCTCCGCTACTGTAAACTCGATAACCCCTAGTTTACCATGGATAATTCCTCGTAGTGGGCCTAAGAGCGCATAGTAATACTTACCACTTATGCCGATGTAAGGTGCTATGAAGAACACTGATACGCCGAGTGCTAGCAGTATAGTTGTATAGCTAAGTGTAACGTGTCTTTTAGTGATGTAGCCACGCCTAGTGGATATGATCCTCTCAAGTCCTTCGTATACAGCAAAGAAGAATACAACAATAAGTATTGGTAGTCCAATATATCTCTTTGGTATGGGTGTATAGCTAGTCTCAGCCAATAAGGTGGAACCATATGCTATCGTCGCTATTAGTCCCAGTAAGAACTTTGTCCTAGCTTCATTAACAGAACTCGCTGCCAGTGGCGCTAAGACAGTAGCAGCGGCTATAACAAGTCCTCCTAAAATATAGCCGCCCCATATGAGAGCTATAAACCCGCCAACAACGCCTGATATAACCGCTAACACATAATTGTCTCTCCTCATTGCCTCTACGAACAGCCACACGGTGAGTATCAAGAAAGGTAGTGCTATGCCAACTTTCTCAACAAAGCCTGCATAGGTTCTTATAATAGATGATGGTAGTACGGCTGCGAGGAAAGCAGCAGTAATCGCGGCTGTGCGTCCATAGCTGGAATATATGTAAAGAAACGCCATCAATATCATTAGTGTACCAAATATCGGTGGAAGCAAGGAGACCCACTGGGCAACGCTTAACTCACCTATAGGCTTTGCCCCAACAAAGGGCACGAAAGGCTTGGCGCTACGCGTAAAGTCTCTACCCCAAGGATACCAAAACTTCATAACCGCAGGGTTGGGGGGATGCAATGTGGCCCAAGAACCAAGGCCGTGATCATGAAGATATTTCGCCATCCAGTATTCTATTAGAGGATCCATGGCGCTGAACCTAGCTGTTACAGAGACATCTCCTAAACCCATAGCCTTAATGTTTGAAACTATTTTGTCATAGTTCTTGTAAGGCATATACCTTATACTAAAACCTATCCATAGCGCCACGAGGAGTAATGCTATAGATATCCATAAGCCATATCTGTGCATGAGCTTAGTTAGCCTTAATATGATAGTAGTCGTCTCTTTTCCGGACCTTGTTCTCCTCTCTTTTCTTGCCTTTGTCAAGGTGCTCCTCACCCTGAGTGTGCATTCCCTTGCCTACTCGTCTTGTCTGCGAAGTTTAAGTGTTCTAATAATGTTTACAAGGGCAAGCAGAGTTGCGGCTGCATTGAGGGCAGTAAATACAGGGTCGTTTTGAAGAACGGCATATACGGTTAGCAATAAGCTTCCAATGAAATATAATGTGCTCAGTCTAAGCGGGGGAAGAGACGTTATTGATATGGCCCAGCCAGCAACTATGAACAGCATCCCTGTAATGCCTAGGGCGAAAACTGGGTCCAAGGCCTCCTTATCCCCTCCTCGGCTACCGAAAGCTTGAAGAATAAAAGGGCTAGCCTTCTCTGCCCGGAAATACCTCGGGGTGAAACGTAACCGTGACGCTAGCTGAGATAGTGTTTCAGCAGAAGAAGCTTGAGCAAAAGTACGGGGTTGAGGGAAAGGTTGCCGGGCGCTATGTTGAGGCAGGGTTCCATGTAAGGATGCATGTCGCGACAAAGCATGGCACAGTCTCGTTTGTTGCTATAAAGGGTCGAGAAAAGTTCGCTGTAGATGTCGTTAATGGTAGGAAGATCTTGGGCAAAGTGGATCTAGAGTCTTTGAAGAAAAAAGCCGAGAGCTTATCAGCGAAACCGGTCCTTGTGCTATATGGTAGCGGGCCGCGGCTAGATGACGAAGCTAGGAACTATGCTAAGGAAAACTCTATTGGGGTAAAAAGGGTACGGAGCTAGTCGCTTAGTATTAGTGCCAGTACCGCTTTTTGTGCATGTAGCCTGTTCTCTGCTTGGTCCCAGACTACGCTCCAAGGTCCCTCTATCACGTCTTCGGTGACCTCCTCTCCCCTATGAGCTGGTAAGCAATGCATGAATATGGCATTATTAGCTGCTAGCGACATTAGCTCGGCATTTACCTGGTAGCCCCGTAGAAGTCTCCTCTTCTCCTCTGCTTGCGCTTCTTCACCCATACTTACCCATACATCGGTGTATACCACGTCAGCGCCCTTTACTGCCTCACGCGGATCCTCAAGAACCTCTACTGTTCCTCCAGTCTCTTTGGCGGCTTCAAGGGCTGCTTGTAATAGGTCCTCGCGTGGACGTAGCTGGCGCGGCGAAGCCAGCACCATGTGGCCTCCTAGCTTAGCGACAGCCAACATAAGGCTATGAGCAACATTATTTCTCGCATCACCAACATATACTACCTTTACACCCTTTACATCTCCCTTTTTCTCACGAATGGTCATCACATCCGCTATGGCTTGTAACGGGTGCTCAAGGTCGCTTAGCATGTTTATTACTGGCACTGAGGCATATGCAGCTAGCTCCTCTAGGCTCTCGTGCTTATACACCCTCGCTGCTATAGCGTCGACATAGCGAGATAATACACGAGCGGTATCCTTTATTGGCTCGCCCCGCGCAAGCTGAAGCTCATCTCTCCTAAGGTAAAGAGGATATCCTCCTAGCTGGGCAACTGCAAGCTCCATGCTAACCCTGGTCCTTGTGCTAGGTTTCTCGAAGATGAGTGCCACCGACTTGCCCTTGAGGACAGGTATGATACCTTCTCCGGAATAGAATCTTGTCTTCATCATCATTGCAGTATTGAGGACTAGTTCTAGTTCTTCATGTGATAAGTCCCTTATAGATAAGAGGTCTCTGCCCTTAAGCGGCCCGGGCATAGTTACTTCCCTCGCGTATATGTTAAGAAGCGGCATTCACTATTAAGAAATGTGTCATAGAGGACGAGTAGTTCTCTTAGCTCAGTCCATGGGAGTCTCTTCATTACTTGTCTGTGACCGCTTATCTACATCATCGCTGCCGCGGCCTTATTTATGAAAGGGTTGTTCCTACTCCCTTACACTCCTTGATAACATTAAATATAGTCTTGCCCCTACTTATAAGCTCCCTCGGCGTACTACAGGTTATTTCAATAGATGAGGTGACTATGGCTGGTAGCAGGCTAGAACCCGATACTGGTTGTAATGGCTGAGGAGTCATTACCTTTACTAGGCAATTCTCGTCGCCAGCAATTATCCATGAAAGGGTGTCGGGGTGTAAGCACTCTGTCTCCGAGCATAAGCTCTTGGCTAATAATTGTATACAATTATACAAATCCTCTAGGTTGTGGGCCGACATCCTTATGCTTGCATGGAAGTCTTTTTTGCAAGGCATTGTGCTGGCTCCGCTAGAGTGTTAAACAACATGCGTTAAAAACTCCTTAGTTTCGCTTAAATAAGAGTTTCTCCTAAAGATTTCAGTTAGCGGGGTTCTCGAGTGAGCGAGAAGGATGGCCAGTATAGGAAGGGCACTAGGTACGGTATCTTGGGCGAGCTGGGCGAGATAGTACATGTGGTCAGTGATTTAACTAAGTTTAAGCAAACGATGCTTCTCCTTTTATCAATGTATACGGCGTTTATTGCTGCGGGGGGTCTATATAGACCAGTACAGTATCATTTATTGCTATGGCTTCTCGGATACCTAGCTGTAGGCTCCACTACGGCTCTTAACATGTACTTTGATAGAGACATCGATGCATTAATGCCGAGAACTAGTGGGAGAGTGCTACCCAGCGGGCTTGTAAGCCCATCACTGGTATTCTATGCCTCGTTAGCAGCGTTTGTAGCGTCCGTTATAGCGTCTATAGTTTCCATAAACATTTACTTCGCGCTAGCGATAATAATAGGCTTCGTGTTCGACATAGGTGCCTACACGCTGCTACTGAAACGTAGAACACCATTAAGCATCATAGCTGGTGCCATAGCTGGTGGAGCACCAGCACTAGGAGGATGGGCAGCAGGACACGGAACGATATCTACACCAGGGTTGCTCTTCTCACTACTAGTTGCGGCGTGGGTGCCGAGTCACATATGGT
>JALVKZ010000153.1 GCA_027033675.1 Pyrodictiaceae archaeon
ATGCCCGAGTACATTGTCGCGATTATCCTCTTGTCTATATTCGGGTTCCAGCTCGGCTGGTTCCCGGTAAGGGGGCGCTACGATTACCAGGCCCTCGAGGCCCTGCACCAAGGAAGAGTACTAGAGTTTATAGCCAATGTTTTGTGGCACGCAACCCTCCCCATCTTGGCATGGGTTACTACCCATATTGGTGGCTGGGCTCTAGGCATGAGGGGGAGCACGATAAGCGTGCTGGGAGAGGACTACATAGGCTATGCTAAGGCCCGCGGAATACCGGAGAGGAGGATCATAACCCGCTATGTTGGTAGGAACGCTATACTACCCCTCTTTACATCCTTCATGCTCAGCATAGGCTTCATGTTCGGCGGCTCAATAATAATAGAGTACATCTTCTCCTACCAGGGCATAGGGCTCATACTCTACCAGGCCATTGAGAACCGTGACTGGTTCCTAATGCTAGGAGCCTTTAACATAATAATCATAGCTGTCGTTATCGGGGCCTTGCTAGCTGATCTTCTCTACGGCTTCCTAGACCCGAGAGTAAGGAGGGGGGCGCAAACGGTATGAGCTATACTAGGCAAGCAATTAGATACTTTGTACACGACTGGGTAATAGTTCCCGGCAAGATCATACTGCGCAACAAGAAGGCGCTAGTGGGCTTCATAATAGTGCTCGGCTACATAGTGATGGCTGCTATTGGGCCCGAGGTGACGCCTTACCCTCAGACCTATAAGTACCCCAGGTACATTAAGCCAACACTGCTGAAGTGGCCCCCGTCGCTAGAGCACCCCTTGGGGACCGACTACTTCGGGGCAGATATATGGGACGAGATAGTCTGGGGGTCGCGTACAGTCCTCATAATAGCGTTCACAGCCGGGATAATAACAACTCTGATAGGGATAAGTGTCGGGATGATTGCTGGCTTCGTTGGGGGCCGATTAGACGCTGTCCTCATGGGGATAACGGATATACTCATGACCATACCTGGTCTCCCCCTACTAATAGTCTTGGCAACGATTATTCGTACATCGAGCCCCTTCGTGATAGGCCTCATGCTTAGCATAAACGCGTGGACAGGGCTAGCGCGCAGCATAAGGTCGGCCGTGTTGGCGCTCAAGCATACAGAGTTCGTTGAGGCTGCGCAGGCACTGGGTCTGTCTATGTGGCACATAGTGTTCCGCGAGATAATGCCGAACCTTATGAGCTTCATAGCAGTGAACTTCATTTTCGCCACGATAGGAGCAATATATGGCTCAGTGGGCCTATACTTCCTCGGGATACTCCCCTTCACCGCGTTCAACTGGGGAATAATGCTCAACATGGCCTACTCTCAGGCTGGGGCACACCAGAGCCTAGCAACGATCCACTACATACTAGCACCTATAGGCGCGATAGTTGGGCTCCAGCTAGGCCTCTTACTATTCTCCTACGCTGTCGACGAGCTATTCAACCCGAGAATAAGGACAGAGATATCCTAGCCGCCACGGGGGAGAGGAGCTGCTGGCTTGGGCCTCGAGGAGCTAGCCCGGCTAGGCTTTGAGGCACTAGCCTACTCCATAGCCGAGGCTAGGCCCATAGACGCCTGGAGGATAGGTGGAGAAGAAGCTAGGCTCCCCTATGCCGCGAGGCTCGAGCCCAGCGAGTTACTCGAAGCCAGCACAGCCATTGATGCTAGCGAGGAGCTGCCCCCGGGTCATCGATGGCTCCTCTACATTGGGCTCAATGGTAGCGCTCTCGTATTACTTGATAACGAGCCTTGGTGGGGGCTTGACGAGGCCCATCCCTACGCATTTGTGCCACCGGGTAAGCACCTCGTCTCTCTACGAGTCTCTCCACTAACCTTCTTCGGTCTCTACGAGCCCCTCATCGTGATCGCAGAAGCCTACCTCATTAGGCTCAACTGGCGCCTATACTCCACTGCCATAAGGCTCCTCGGCCTCATAGAGTACCTAGGCAGCCTCCGAGAGCCGTGGGCCCGAGAGGCGCTCCGGGAGCTAGAGGAGCACCTAGCCAACGTGATTAGAGGCGCCCCCTCTCTACCCCAGGTAGCTGTAGCTGCTAGGCTTCTTAGTGGAAGGCTCTGCCTAGGCGGGTTCTGCCTAGAGCGCCTCGACGTGCCCCACGTCCCGGCCATGTATGGGTTCCTTGCTAACCGCTACGGCTGGCAAGCCCCTAGAGGAGGCATCGGCGCCGACTATGAACAAGCCGTCGACCCCGATGAGCTTGCAGAGAAGCTAGCGCATCTCCTTCACCAAGCGGCTAGGAGGCTACCCCGGGGCAGCGGGAAGCCCCTAGTCTACATTGCCGGGCATAGCCACATAGATGCTGCCTGGCTCTGGCCCCTTGGGGAGACCAGGGAGAAGGTTCTCCGCGTCTTCTCGACCATGGCTCGCCTCCTCGAGGAGTACGATTGGGCTGTCTTTGTGCAGAGTAGCACACTGTACTATAGGTGGGTTGAGGAGTTCTCTCCCAGCCTCTTCGAGGAGATAAGGAAGCTCGTAAGCTCTGGGCGCTGGGTACCTGTTGGCGGGATGTTTGTCGAGACCGATACCAATCTTGTCTCGGGGGAGACGCTGGCGAGACAGCTCCTCTACGGCCAGCTCTACCTACGCGAA
Organism: Pyrodictiaceae archaeon; assembly: GCA_027033675.1. Classification (GTDB taxonomy): domain Archaea; phylum Thermoproteota; class Thermoprotei_A; order Sulfolobales; family Pyrodictiaceae; genus Pyrofollis. The sequence continues at coordinate 2,616 of JALVKZ010000153.1, forward strand.
CGCTTCGACAGGTATGCGCGCATAGGCTGGCTCCCAGACTCCTTCGGGTACAGCGCTGGGCTCCCCCAGCTACTAGTCCAGGCCGGGATAAAGGCCCTGATCATACACAAGCTTGAGTGGAACGATACCAATAGGTTCCCCTACCACGTCTTCGCCTGGAGGGGGAGCGATGGAAGCGAGGTAGTTGTGGAGCTCGTGCCTAGCTACAACGAGCCAGGGACGATAAAGTCTCTCACCAGGTACATGGGTAGTGACGAGGCTCCCAGGCTCTACCTCTACGGCTACGGTGATGGAGGCGGAGGTCCTACCCCTGAGATGCTGGAGCAGCTAAGCCTGGCCAAGGAGCTGCCAACCATGCCCCGTATAAGGAGCCTTGATGAGCAGGAGTACCTGGAACGCCTCCTAGCAATTAGGGACAAGCTACCAGTGTGGAGAGGCGAGCTCTACCTAGAGAAGCATAGAGGGACCTACACCACCAACCTTGAGATAAAAGAGCTGTTCTCCGAGGCCGAGGCAAGGCTAGTAGAGGCAGAGATAGTAGCTACTATAGCGTGGCTCCGGGGAGCCAAGCAGTACCCCGAACTGGGGAAGGACTGGGAGAAGCTACTACTAAGCGCCTTCCACGACGTATTGCCCGGCTCCTCTATCCACGAGGTCTACGAGGAGGCTAGGAGGGAGCTACTCAGCGTCACTGAGCACACATCAAGCCTCATCACGGAGGCTCTTAGCGAGCTAGTGGGCGAGGGCGACGCAGTAACTGTATTTAACACGTTGCCCTGGAGGAGGAGAGCAATCATAGCTCTCCGTGGAGTATATGGCCTAGCCTATGGCGGTGAGCTAGCCGAGTGCCAGGAAGCTGGAGAGGAGAATCTCTTCCTAGTAGAGGCTCCGGGGCTCGGGTACAGATCCTACCAAGTAGCGCAGAGCTGTAATAGGCCGCGTAACGGGGTACGCGTCTACGAGGCAGGAGACTACATCATAATCGAGAACGAGTACCTCCGGGCCAAGATTGGGAGACGCGACGCTCTCCTATACTCTCTACAGGTTAGGGGTCTCGGAGAGGTACTTGCAGCTCCCTCCAATAGGATAATAGTGCATCCCGATAAACCGGGGCTCTGGGACGCCTGGGATCTCGATAAGCGCTTCCTCTCTAAGAACTGGGAGCCATGGCTAGAAGAGGAGCCAAGGATCGCGCTCAACGGAGGCCTCCTCGGCTGCATAGAGTACTCTTACCAGTACTCGGGCTCCCGTATCGCGCAGCGAGTCTGCCTAGCAAAGGGGTCTAAGCTACTAGGCTTCGAGACCAAGCTAAGGTGGAGAGACAAGGGCGTCGTAGCTAAGGCGTGGTTCTACCCCGCCTGGAGAATTGAGCACTATGTTGCCGAGGCCCCATACGGGGTCGTTACCCGTGAGCCCCGTGAAGCCGTGTACGAGGCACCTGCCCTACACTGGATGGACACTAGTAACGACAATACTGGGCTAGCCCTGGTGTCGCGTAGTAGGCACGGCTACAGCATCTTCTCAGACAGGCTGGGGCTTAGCCTAGTCAAGTCACCGGTCTTCCCTAATCCCTGGAGCGACCTCGGAGACTTCACGACCACGTACTATCTCTATCCCCATAGAGGGGGCTACGAGGAGGCACAAGTGCCCCTGGTTGCCGAGGAGCAACTGCACAGCCCACTAGTGCTGAGAAGAGGTGTGCCAGGCCGTGAGGAGGCATTCCTATGGCTCAGCGAGCCCCTAGTACTCGGGGGGCTCAAGAAAGCAGAGAAGGGTAGCCGTGTTGTCCTCCGCCTATTTAACCCCTATCCAGTAACAAAGACTGTTAAGATAGGGCTTCGCGCCGCCCCAGTATGCGGAGCTAGTGTATCAAACCTCTTGGAGGAGGAGCAAGAACCCCTGGAGATGAAGAGGGGAGAAATACTCGTGGAGTTTAGGCCCTTAGAGCTCAAGACTATTTTATTATCTATCTGCTAGCTTCTCTGTAGCCACCTCATGCTCTCCATTACCTTGTCTATCTCGGTGACGTAGACCCCTATCCCAGTATCAGCAACACCGCCGATGAATAATAGTAGTTCACTGTGCCTTACCAGGCCGGAGCCAAATATTACCCCGGGTCTCTCGCCGGAGAACTCTTGTACAGTCCTAGGCTCCAATAAGTAATCAGTTATCGCTCTCAACGAGCCCTCGTGGTCCACGATCGCGAATCCTGTCCGGTACACTAGGTCCCTGCCAACACCGTGCCACGCTACTAGGTACTCGTTGCTCCCTAGCTTTACAGCGTTCGTGGACCACCCTGTCTTGTACTCCCATGGCTCTGGGAGCAACACGGGCTCCAGCGACTCGGCCCGGATAACCCTCCTCTCCGTGTCCAGGAAGCCACGCCACGAGGCAGCTATGCCCTCTATTACTGGCCTCGTTAGCATCCAGAAACCATTCTTCTCCCCGTCTAGGAGAGCCGAGTCCTTGACCTCGTCTACCCGGTAGCGGTTCCCGTTCCCATCAACTATGTCCAGGACATACTTCTCCTCTAGGCCTAGGTCTTCCCGGAGTATTGCTAGTCCCTGAGCAGAGTAAGCATTGATCGCGTGCAGCCGGTCCCGGTAAGGCTCAAGCGCTGTATACAACACGTAGTACCTGTCCCTAATCCTACTAACCCTTGGATCCTCGCACCCAGCTAGGTCGCGCCTCGTAGAAGGGTGCACAACTATCCTCGCCCACAGAGGCTTCTCGACACGGGCCTCGAGAACCTCGCTGAGCCCGAGGCGCACAAAACCTATCACCGAGGTGTACCAGAAGTAGCCCGTCACGAGCCTAGGGAAGACTAGTAGCTCGTCGCGCTCCAAGAGAGCCCCAGGGTTGAAAGCAGCATATGGCTCACGGCCTCCTAGCTCCTCTACGCGGAAATCCTGTGGCCAGAGATAGAGGCGGCGCTCAAACACATCCCTCGTAACGGGTCTACGTAGGCCGATAAGCTTCTTGGCCGCGTAGATAAGTCTCTCCCACAGCCCGTTGCTCAAGGAGAGCCACGCTCCTGGATAAATACCCCGCAATAGCCATAATTACCTAGCTCCATGAGCATGGAGTCCTCTTTTATTCTTTGCGCACTATTGGTGAGTTCCCGGCTTAAAGCAGCACCAAGACCTGGTTATACACGAGCCCAGAGAAGAGGGGAGTGAGAAGCCTTGATGGAGAAACGCGGAGTACTCGTAGCAGTAGTCATAGCCGCGCTAGCCGCGCTCGGCATAGCAGCCTACGCCTACACAGCCATGAAGCCCGGGAACAGCGCTAAGCCACTAGCCCCTACGCATCCACCGCACCCAGGGCCCTGGAGCTACAAACCAGTAGCGCATCCACCGAGGCACAAGCCCTGGCTAAGACACCACGGCCCCCACCTAGTACTGAGCGACGAGTTCAAGAAACACGTGCTAGAGATACTGATGAGCGATAACCGTACAGCTACCCTGCTCAGGGAGGGCTACAACGTTACAGCGATAAAGCCGATAATACAGGGCGTGGTCGAGGGCGACGGGACAGTAACGCTTCACGCAGTCAAGGCAGTAGTAGTGCTACGGGAGAAGAACGGGAATACCCGTGGAGCAGCACTAGTCGTAGTAGACCTGGTTAACAGCAAAGTAGTAAAGATAATCGAGCACGAGACCACCGTCTGGAGCCAGCAAGGCTAGCAGTACAAGTAACAGGGCGGCAGGCCTCCCCTAACCGTTTTTACAAGACCCCTCTACAGCGTAACCCCATCGGGGACGGGGACAACATATCTCTTCCCCACTCCAAGCGCTAATCAATCAATGACTGGGGCGTGTTTCACGGATCCCCTCGGGAGAGGAGTGGGTTCATGAAGCCTACTAGGCTAGTATTATTGCTCGTTATACTCGTTGTCGCTATAGCTGGTCCTCTCCTAGCCTACTCCATGTACCCCGGGAGCGTCCCGGCTAGCACCGGTGCCGAGGGGAAGCCTCTCTCCCCGGAGCTGCTCTTCGTCAAGGCGCTCCGCCATAGTCACTATTATCGCGGCTTCCGCGGAGTAGCTGGCGTGGTAGTAGCTGTTTTCCCCCACGGGGTAGTCATGCACGGAGCCAGTGGCGAGAAGGTAGTCGTTGTGCTTCCCCGCTGCCTAGTCGTGGAGGGTAGGCCTCTCCCCCTAAGCCTCGTCGCCGATAAGCTCGTCGGCAAACACGTAGTCGTAGTTGGCCACGTATTCGAGACCCCTCGTGGCCTAGTGGTTAAGCCCCGGCTCATCAGAGTAAATGGAGTACTACTAGTAGTAAGGCCGTGCCATCCCCGACACGCGCCGATCCCACATCACTAGGAGAGACCCCTTGGAGGAGCGGTGACGCCAGGGTTGCCGCATGGACTAGCGCTGGCGTATCAGGTGGTGTTGCTAGCAACGGGCCTAGTAGGCCTAGGCGCTTTCACCTACATAGCACTCCTCTTAGCAAGGCTCGCAAAGCTAGGCGCTACCATGCCAGAGTACGTGGCAGGGTTCCTGCTACTAGCCCTAAGTCATGCCTGGGCGCCATTGATGCTTCTCAGCGAGCCCCGGCTAGCCTACACAGCCTATACAGCTACTGCGAGCTTCGCAGCCGCCGGGTTCCTATTACTAGCCCTGCCCCGCGAGAGGAGGCAGCTATACAGCCTATTACTCATAGCCCTCCCAGCGGGCTTCGACATCCTAGCAGCAGTGAGCGCCATCACCGCCTCCACGAGGTTCGGTGGAGAAGCAAAGACACTAGTAGGCCTCATCGGGGCGGCGTTCGCGCTACGAGCAATAGGCGTGCTAGCGATGACCCAGCCCCCTGGGGCAGTTATACTCGTTACAGCCGAGCTGCTCCGGGCTACCACGGCCTCGCTCCTTGCAGCTAGCTACGCCGCGACAACTAGGCAAGGGTAGCTATGGTTTGCCCCGGAGAACAAGGATAGAGATACTCATAGACGTGCTAGAAGCGATAAACAAGCACCCAGGCCAGCCGCCCACACGCATAGCACTCTACACCAACATGGCCTACAACCGCCTAGCACCAATACTGGCCAAGCTAGAGCAACAAGGAATAATAGAGCAGGTAGACAAGGGGCAACGAGGCTACAAGCTGACAGAAAAGGGACAAGTATTGCTAAGAGAGCTTAGGAGGCTAAGCAAGGTGCTAAGAGACTTCGGCCTAGAAACAATATAGCATAACAAGAACCTGTCTTGGGCATTCAGCAAGGAGCCTCTAAGGCCCTGTTTCTACTCACCTGTTTCTCCCCGTGAGCATCAAAGTACAAGACCTACTTTTAGAGAAACCATGATAGTATACTAAAGTGTGCCCAGATTTACCGGGGTATCTAGCTTGTCAGTTACCGTGTCTATCAAGGTTAGGGGAGAGCTAGTAGAGTTAGCGGACAAAATGGTTAGGTACGGTATAGCTAGGAGTAGGTCACACGCCTTCAACAATAATGATCGAGAAGGGGGCTGGAGAGCGTGCGGAAAGAAGTAATGTTCTGGGAAGAGGTGTACCGGAAAACAGAGGAGTACAAGGAGAAGGGGTACCGGATAGACATGGTGGGCTCACCAAGCTCCTTGAGGAGGAGGGGGTCACGTTGATCCACATAGATACGAACATCATAGTATCCTATATGGATGAGGCCGACGCTAACCATAGTAAAGCGGCTAAGCTAATCCAGGGCCTCCGGGGAGAAAAGCTAGTAACATCAAGACTAGCGCTAGTCGAGCTAGCCTCGGTGTACTCTAGAGCGGGGCTGGAGGATCCCGCTGGCCCTCGCACTCTACTCTATCAAGGAAACAGTGGGTAGAACTAGCAGAGATAGACTTCAACGATGCATTATCACAGGCTTTCCGGCTCTCAGCTGAGCTAAGGCTCCGAACACTGGACCTGCTACACATAGCGGTAAGCAAACTATTGGGAGCAAAGTACTTCGCTACATTCGACAGAGACAATAATAAACAAGAAGGACCTAGTAGCGAGAATAGGTATAGAGATAGTAAGCGACCAGATCAAGCCAGGCAATAATGGTATTTAGAGCCTAGGCCCCCGTTACATGTATGCATAACTTTCCTTAGAGGATTACGTTGATCCCCAGCCTTGGCCCTGGTTCTTTCTAGCCCTAATCCTTGACCAGTTATGAGCTAGGCCAGCAAGGAAGAGAGCCAGAGCCGCTAGGGCAGCAATGCCTGGAGGGAACCAGTGCGTGAGCCCAGCGTAGGTTATTATCGAGCCCGTGGCCACGACGGCAGCCGCTACCACGTACTCGGCTACAACATACAGCACGGCTGCAAAGACGATGCCTAGGACAAAGACCGCTAGACCATCAAGGTGCCTAGCAGGGAGCAGGCCTACAAGGATACCTGCTAGGAGGAACCCGCCTACAAGGGATACTGCTACCCGGAACACTACGAGCCCCATGCCCAGGCCAATGATGAAGCCCAGGAACCCCAGCAACAAGGCAACAACGAGGCCAAAGCCCGATCCAGCCGCATAGAGTATAAGCGCTAGCACCACCCCGAGTACAAAACCCGCAACAATCCTGGCAGCATCGATCCCGGTAAACACTAGCGCTACGCCAGCCAAAACCAGCATCATGGAGCCAAGGCTTCCACTAGCAAGTACATAGCCGTGGCCAGGCATAGCCCAGCATCCCTAAGTATTCCTGGGAAGACCCCTAGCAATAATATATTGAGACTCTGCCCGAGAATCATCATTATCCAAGCCAGTATTCTTATCAACGCTAGGCATCAGGGCGTCACGGTTTTTACTACATAGGGCTCATTAAACTGTACAACATTATGCAGATTATGGGTTATTCTAGGGCCTAGACAGCTCATTCCATAATGCCTACTAGGAGGTTTCATATACTAGTAGAACGAGAACCCTACTATTACTGGCTATGGAGGGATGACCTATTGGCTAGAGGAGTCCTAGTGAAGGTGACTCGTAATTACCAGGTAACGATACCTGCTCCGGTAAGGGATGAGGCTGGGCTGAGAGAGGGAGACATAGTCGAGGTACTGTACGACGAGAAGGAGGATGTTATCAAGATTATTCCCAGGCGTCGTAAGAGACTAACCATAAGGCTCGGCAGGAGCATATCGGTCGAGGAGATAGGGAGTGCTGTTGAGGAGTTCCTCGAGGAAGCCGCTGCTCCCTGACACCAACGTACTAGTCTACGAGACTGTTGAGGATAGTCCTCACCACGTAGAAGCCACTGAACTCATAGACTCTGCTAAGGAGATACTAGTTGTCCAATAGTGTTGCACGAGTATATGTGGGTAATGATACGCAAGCTACGGGTCCCAGCCAGCTTCGTCGCAGCCAAGATAAGCGAGTACCTAGAGGATCCACGCACAAGATACGCCACGGAGCCACTAGGGGTCATCAATAGGGCGCTAGGCCTATTGGAGAAAGGATACATGCAGCCCAGAGAACTCAACGACGCCACCATACTCGCGACAGCTATTCAGCACAACGCAGTACTCGCAACCCTTCGATCAGAGACTAAGGCACAAAGCCAAACAACTAGGCGTACCCATAAAGCCCTAGAACCAGTACAGCGAGGCAAGCATGCATAATCACAGCATTGCTGAACTCGCTAGAACCATAGCCACGGCATCCTGCCTCACCCCGTGCCGCGCAAGCACCAAGCACTCGCAGCTGCCAGGCCCGTGACGAGGAGCCCCAGCACCATGGCACCCAGTACACTGCTGGAGAAGGTGCCGGGGAGCCATCCTAGGAGACCAACGATGTATAGTAGGAGCACTAGGCGCAGCCCACTACAAAGCCTCCCAGCAAGGAGACAAGTGGCAGAGAGAACCGGGACACAGACTAGCCCGAGGAGCGTAAACGAGCCAAAAACAAGCGAGACAGGGAACAAAGAGACAAAGAGGATCTTAAGAGCACCAGCCAGGCCATAGTACCCGAACAACCCGAGCCCGATAAACAGGGTCACAGCAGCGTTAAGCCCAACAACAAGCCTACAAACCCTCATCCACCAGCCACCCCTGGGGCCACGGGTACAATAAACGCTACCAGCCCCGAGGAGTAGGAAGAGCAAACCCCCCAGGCAGGGGAATAACGATTCACCGCTTAACAGTTCTTTACCGAGTCCATCGCTGAACCAACATAGCCGCCAAGTACAATTCATAACCCTATAATCATCTTTGGGACACTTCCTTTTCCTTTAGACTTCTTTCTCTCCTACTTGTATCATATAGTTATAGCAAATATATACCGGGTTTAAATAGGCTACTGGGTGGACACTACCCTACAATTCTCTTTTGAGTATGTCAAGGACGTGTTCATGAACCAGGGCTTAGACAATGGCGCCACTTACAATTCTCTTTTGAGTATGTCACGTAGTTGTTGAGCCCCTACCCAACGGGTTCCGTGTATATTATTAACTTACAATTCTCTTTTGAGTATGTCAGCATGGGCATGGGCCCAGAAACAGTCTACATGATAGCCCTCGGCAGGAAGTACCACAACATCCCTTACAATTCTCTTTTGAGTATGTCATTGTCAGTAACGTGTTCTGGGATAGACTTGGGGACAAGCTTGCAACTTACAATTCTCTTTTGAGTATGTCGCTCATCCCCACTCCGCCCTCTCATCACCTGGCTCAGACCTGGGTTCCCCTTACAATTCTCTTTTGAGTATGTCGGAAGAAGACCAGCTACCGGTGCAAAGAGAGAATGAAAAAGAAGACTTACAATTCTCTTTTGAGTATGTCTCATAGACTGTCTCAACAGGTTATTTGGGACTATTTCGAGAAAGTAGTACATGACTTACAATTCTCTTTTGAGTATGTCCAATCGTACCGTTCTGGTACATTATCTTTGCGGCGCGATACTCGTCTTACAATTCTCTTTTGAGTATGTCCAATTACTTGTTTATTATCAGTACACGGTAGACACCGTTCTCGCTTACAATTCTCTTTTGAGTATGTCTGGTTATTCCATACTATGTGGGATTAATATCATCCATCATACTCTCCTTACAATTCTCTTTTGAGTATGTCTGGTATGGTTTCCTTTTGGATCCGGATAATAAGTTCTATGACCCGATTATTTATGTTTATCGGAAC
>JALVKZ010000154.1 GCA_027033675.1 Pyrodictiaceae archaeon
TCGTGCTCACCTCTCACCACCAGGACTGGCTTCCCCGCTAGCTTAGCGCTGGCCTCCTCCAAGAGCTTCTCGGCACTACCCCCTAGGGCGGGCCCCACTAGTACCAGGCCAAGCGTGTTCCCAGGCTCCCTTAGCGCTAGGTGGAGGGCGTACCTAGCACCCATGCTCGCGCCTACTGCCACAAAGCGCTCTATCCCGGCCTCTCTCAGCGCCTGCTTAGCTACCTCGAGGTTTGTCTCTATGCTCGTGGTTCGCCTGGTACAGCTAGTGCTCTTCCCATACGGCATATCAGGGGCTGCCCATGCCCAGCCAAGGCCCGTTAGGAACCCGGTTATACCTGGCTCGGTCCACACGGTGTAGCGGAAACTATAGCCGTGGAGAAGCAAGACACCTCTCCCATCCCTACTAGGCTCCATGAGAGCCTCGCAGCGCACGAAGCTAGCTCCGAGAACCACCTTGCTCGGCAAGCCTGGGGCCCGGCTATCCAGGAGGCTGTGGCGTTCCCCCTTATAAGCAGGGAGGAGCATGTGCCTATAGGGGGCATGCTTAAGAATTATGCCGGGTACTTAGAACTGTAGGTGCCTCGTTATTGGGTCGAGGAGGAGGCAAGCTCAGCCTCTGGGAGGCCACCGCGATAGCTGTGGGCATAATTATAGGCTCTAGTATCTTCTCGCTCATAGGTGTTGGAGCCGAGATAGCTGGGCGCGACCTACCACTAGCATTCATCCTAGCCTCGATCGCCGCCCTCCTAGTAGCCTATAGCTATGCGAAGCTAGGCTCAAGGATTGTCTCCAATGCGGGGCCCATAGAGTTCATCCTCCAGGGGATAGGGGACAACGTGTTTACGGGGATGCTTGCCTTCATGCTATGGTTTACCTACGTCGCGTCCATAGCGTTGTTCGCGAAGACCTTTGCTGGCTACTTCCTCGCACTCATCCAGGAGCCTCTCACTGGGCTATACATAGCCCTAGTCGAGGTAGCGGTGGTGGCCGCATTCGTCGCACTAAACTTCCGCGGCTCGAAGACAGTTGGTAAGACAGAGAGCCTGATAGTAGCGACAAAGCTGGGAATACTCGGCTTATTCATAGTAGCTGGTCTATGGAGTATTAAGCCCTCGCTCCTAGCCCCGCTAACCGATAAGGAGCACATAATGGGCGCCGTCTATGCCGCAACGCTCTTCTTTCTCAGCTACACAGGGTTCGGGCTAGTAACTAATGCATCAGAGGACATAGAGGACCCGGAGCGCAACGTACCCAGGGCGATATACCTAAGCTTGCTCGTATCAACTCTGGTCTATGTCGGCGTCTCAGTGGTGGCGATAGGTAATCTCCCGGTAGAGGAGCTCGTTCGCGCCAAGGAGTACGCGTTGGCGGAGGCCGCGAAGCCCTTCCTCGGCGAAGCCGGGTTCACGCTAGTAGCAATAGGAGCGCTCTTCTCCACCTCATCGGCTATAAACGCGACACTCTACGGCGGCGCCAACATAGCGTATGCATTAGCGAGGGAGGGTGAGCTGCCAAAAACCTTTGAGAGGAAGGCCTGGTTCGGGGCACCTGAGGGCCTATATATAACAGCTATCCTGGGTCTCTTGCTCGCATTCCTCCTAAACCTGGACGGAGTTGCCGCTGTCTGTAGCGCGACCTTCATAATAATCTACTTAGCCGTGATAATCGCCCATTACAGGCTACGCGGCATAACCAGGGGCAACACAGTGATCATACTAGTCAGCTTAGCCATAGTGGCAAGCATACTAGTACTCCTCCTCTACCACCAATACGAGACTAATCCGCGAAGCTTCTACACGATAGTGGCAAGCTATGCTGGAGCGCTACTAGTAGAGTACATGTACCGTGCCAAGACGAGCCGCGCGATAAGAGGAAGAACTGCTGTCACTACAAGAGCGGCTGGGCACTAATAGCTATGATCATGAATAGTGGAATAGCGACTACGAGGCCTCGCAGCCCCGAAGGGACGCGGAGACCAGGTACGCAGCATACACATTGTCTGACTCGCTGATAACATGTGGTATTTCCTACTACCCTGTAACCCGGAGTTATTGCCTACCTAGGGCACTGGCTAGGAGTGTACTCGGCGAGCCTTTGCTCATAGTCACCCATATTTCTGTGGTAGGTTCTTATCCGCTATTGGTATCTTTTGCTTTATCATCCACTCAGCGTAGGCCTTGTCGCTGGAGACTAAGTGGTTCTCGATAATTCTTACTAGCTCTACGAGTCTCTCGAGGGGAGGAGTTTCTCTGCCGTCGTAGCTATCCTCGAGGAGGCTTAGGTGCCTCGTAACCGCTCTGTGCTCTGCTTGGTGGCGGTCTAGCTCGGGGTACTTGTAGGCCGCTAGCACCTTCTCCTCGTCCTCTATGTGTTGTCTACAAAGCTTTGATACCAGGCCTATTCTCTCGGCTAGTTCCTCGCGTGGAGAGCCTACGAGCATGTACTTGTATAGGTTGTTTAGGCTAGTAGCTAGGGCCATGTGCTCCTTGTCTAGTCCCTCTACATAGACGCTTAGCCTAGGCTCCCAGCGTAGTGCTTGCTCACGGAGCTCTATGAAGCTTAGTGTCACGCCTCGGTTCATCGCTGCCAACCTAGTCACCGCCTCTATGCCGTAGGTTGTTCCCTTCTCTGTCTCCAGCCTAGCAGCGGTTATGACGGCGTAGTAGCTGAGGAGGTACGCTCTAACACCGATAGCATCGACAACAACGAGGTTAACCGAGGACAGCGCCCCCGGCACTGCTTTAACCAAGCGGCGTACATCCTCTAAGGAGCCTCGTAACCTGAACTCCCTGCTATACGTGTCCACGGATAGGTACTTCGCCGCCTCCTGTACCCCGCCGCGGAGGAGCCCACTATTCTCCTCGATGTATCTCGAGACGAAGTTGTAGGGCTTGACCAGTATCACGGGGTAAGGAGCCTCCTCCGTAACAATATCGTCTCCGAATCCTTGCTCAACTATCCTGCGTAGCTCAGGGTCCTTGGGCCTCGATGAGCGCTTGAAGAAGCCTAGGACCAAGTAGCTACCCCCTACCCTGTGATAGGCTGCGCCCTGGTTACGCGGCGGGCCAGAATGCCTCCTCTATAGGGGTATCAGTGTACCACCAATTAAAAGTAGTTTGCTAGGAGAAGAAAGTAGCCCTGCTACAAAAGCCTTAAATAACCCACGATTATTCCAGCATAGTAGCCATAAGCTCTCCGATACACCTCCTAGCCCAGAGGGCGTTACTCGTCTTGGCCGAGAAGGGCTCCTGCGTCTATAGCCTTGCAAGGAATAGGAGGAGCATAAGGGAGTACAGTAGGGATCCTATCAGCATCAGCGATGTCCTATATGCTGTATCAGCTGCGCTTGAGGCACCCTCCGGGGCTAACAAGCAGCCATGGAGATTCATCATAATAGTAGACTCGGAGACCAAGAAGGAGCTGAGAAGGGTGTGCGAGGAGTGGGAGAGGAGGTTCCACCAGGGAAGAGGGCTTCCCAAGTGGTTCCGTGAATGGCTACGCGAGAGAGGGATTACCTGGGAGAAGCGCTTCCTAACCGATGCCCCTGTTCTCCTCGCAGTAGCTGCTAACAAGAAGGCTCCTTATGCCAGGGAGAGTACATGGCTAGCAATAGGGTACCTCCTATTAGCGCTAGAGGAGAGGGGCCTAGCCTCGCTAACCTATACCCCGGCGAACCCGCGTGCAGCTGCAAGAGTCCTAGGGATACCGGATGACTATACTCTTGAAGCATTAATCCCTGTGGGCAAGCCGCGCGGAGTTAAGGAGAAAGAGCCCCGACTAGGGCTAGCCGAGACCGTCTATCTCAATAAGTGGGGTAGCCCATTACCAGGCAGGGAGCCGGGGATGACAAAGGCGACATGAGCACCCGTGGGCTCCAGGGAGGTGCTTCCCCTGTGGCACCCATTGGGCTAGAGGAATATGTTTTCCTTGTACGTAACCTCCGAGGCGTCTACGCGCCCCTGCCGGGCAACGATCATAGCCGCTACGTGGGGTGGCTTGTTAAGCGCTACCGCTACCGAGACATAGGCGTCGCAGATTGTACAGTGGAGGCCTCGCCCGACGCATTTGAGGGAAGGCTTAGTGGCAACCCGTTCCACTTACTAGAGCCCCCGACGAGGAGCCTTGAGAAAGGAGTCTCTATTGCGGAGGAAA
>JALVKZ010000155.1 GCA_027033675.1 Pyrodictiaceae archaeon
GGTTGTGAGGACATACCCCGGGAACGAGCTGAAGCGGTATTGTGACGAGGTGGTCCTTCGCCGAACCCTCTTCATTACTATATATATGCTTCTCCAGGCTTCGCTGCCTGTCTTGCCCGTAGCAATTCCATTACTTTTGCGTGTAGCTCCATTAGTAACCTCTTCCTATCCTCCATGAGTACTATGTCGCTATAGCCCCTGGCAACTATATGGTGGGCGAAGGGGCTCGGTATACGTGTTGGGCCGAAGAACTCTACATTGATATTGCCGTTGTGTATCTGCTCTAGCACCTTTTTCGCGTTGTTTATATCCATGTAATCCTCTAGTATCTCTCTATAGGCTTCTCGCAGAATGGGGAATCTAGGTATCCGTTCAACAGCCTCGAGGAGTGTTTGTGCGTTTAGCTGTAAGCGGTGTGGGTCCCGCCTCCTGCCATGGTATCGCCGGAGTATCATGAGTGCTCTCTCAGCGCAGTGCCTGAACCTTCTCTTCAAGAGCTCTGTGTTGCGAAGGACTTTATGCAATATTTCCTCGATATTAGCTGGCGAGACGCTGTATGCTAGCTCTTCTAGATTGATTTTGTCTCTTAACCCGCTAACCGTGAGCATGAAAGCATTATCGGTAATGGTTATTCTGACATTTTTCCTTAACATATTGGATAACACGTATGCATATGCTCTTGAGAGTGTGTCATTTACTCTCCTACCGAAAAGCGAGTGAAATATTATTGAAGTTGCTTGGTTCTCCTCGTCAAGGAAATGCTCTACTAGGACCATCTTATCGCTGGGGACAAAACCGTTTGTGAACAGGTATTGCTCAAGCACATAGTTGTATATATTCTCGGCTGCGTGTTTCTCTAACCTATACTCTCTTGCAATGAGTTCTACTGCCTTATCTTTGGGAATACCTTGCTCTATTAGCTCTTTGACCCAGCGTCTAAACGCTCCAACAAGCAAGGCGGAGTCGAAAGCCAAAGGTAGCATCTCTGAGTACCAGCTCGGCACGGTTGGTCTCGCACCCTCAGCTCTCTTCACGACTATTCGCATGCCTTCTGACTTCACGAACTCGTATGTTCGTCCACCTAGCACGAAGATGTCGCCGGTTGAAAGTAGCTGCACAAAGCCCTCTTCGAGATCCCCGACATATTTTCCGTCAACGGTGAATACGTGAACCTTTGCCTCATCTGGTATAGTGCCGCTATTCATATAGTAGATCGATCTCGAGCCTCTCTTTCGGCCAAAAACGCCTTCATCTTCATCGAGCCATATCTTGGCGTAGACCTTGTAATCCTCCAGGCCATAGCGTCCAGCCAAGTATCTCAATACATCCATGAATTCCCCGTAGCTTAAGTCGTGGTATGGATATGCTCTCTTTACTAGCTTGTAGGCTTCCTCTACCTGCCACTTCTTTTCAAGTGACATGCCGACTATGTGTTGTGCCAAGACGTCGAGTGGTTTCTTGGGTATATGTACCTTATCTATCTTCCTATCCATGGCAGCCTTTGCTAATACAGTGCACTCTACGAGATCATCTCGGTCAACTACTATTATTCTTCCCTTGCTTATTTGGCGAATATGGTGTCCAGCTCTCCCTATACGTTGCAAGAGCCTTGACACACTCTTCGGGCTGCTAAGCAAAACCACCAGGTCTATATAGCCAATATCTATTCCTAGCTCAAGACTAGTTGAGGATACGACTACTTTGAGTTCTCCCTTCTTGAGCTTTTCCTCAACGCTCAGTCGGACGTCACGGCTAAGACTACTGTGGTGGGCCTCTATCTCGTCCATATCAGCTATTCCTTGCTCCTTAAGTATTTTCTTAAGCTTGTAAACAACTCGCTCCGTAGCACTCCTAGTGTTAGTAAAGATTAGTGTTGTCCTATGCTCTTGTATGAGTTTTGCCAATAACCTATAAATAGCCTCATTAACTACATCTGCAGGAGTATGAATCAAGTCCCTCACGGGGCATAGTACTCTAACATCTATCGGTTTAGCGAACCGGGCATCAACTATTATACAGTCACGTGGTGCTCCATCATCCTTGTGACCGACAAGAAACTTAGCAACCTCCTCGAGAGGAGCAATTGTAGCAGATAATCCTATTCTTTGAAGCTGCTCCCCTGTTAGATACGTTAGTCTCTCAAGGGATAAGCTTAGGTGTGTGCCCCGCTTGCTTGATGCAAGTTCGTGTATCTCGTCAACTATGAGCCATCGTGCTGTTGATAGTCGTTCCCGAAACTTAGGAGCAGATAGAGCTATTCCTAGGCTCTCTGGTGTTGTGATCAGTATATGTGGTGGATCGCGAAGCATCTTTTGCTTCTCGTAGGGTGGTGTGTCGCTCGTTCTCACTGCTACTTTTATTTCGGGTAGGTCTCTTCCTTCCCTTGTTCTCGCATACTCACGGATTCCCTGGAGTGGTTGGAGAAGGTTACGTCTCATATCGTTGTTAAGAGCGCGCAGGGGCGACACATAGATTGCATATATTTCGTTCTCTAGCTCGTCGTTCTCAGCGAGCCTGAAGAGTTCGTCTATTATCCCCAGGAACACAGCAAGGGTTTTCCCGGTACCAGTAGGCGACGATAATAACACATTATAGCCTTGTTTTATCAAAGGTATTGAACATCTCTGCGGAATGGTAAAGGAATGGTATTTGTTTCTAAACCAGCCAGCCACGTAGCTACGCAGCATGGAGTAGACTTCTTTGTCCTCCCAGCATCGCTTTAGCCACTTAATTGGCATTGCTTGCCCCCGCTCCTTTAACACGTGTTTTCTATACTCTAGTGCTGGGGCTAAGAGTGTTTGGCTCCTAGGCCCAAAGGCCTTTAATCTCTAAGCAATGCAGTGTTACTTATACCATTTTCATAGGGGATGATACCTAGTGCCAAAAACCGTCATCATAACTTTCAAGGCCCCTGCGGAGCTAGTGGAGAGACTAGACGAACTAGTAAATGCCGGGTTCTTTCGAAACAGAAGCGAGGCGCTGCGCCACGCACTTGTCATGCTGATCAACAAGTACGGGGTAGTAAGCCTTGCTAGCGAAGAAGGCAAAGCTAACGAAGGAAGACTTGGAGACCTTGTACAAGCTTAGGGAAATAATAACTAGGTTATCCTCCGAGGAGCTAACGGTTCTCGGCTACGTCTGGGATAACATTTCTGTAGGTGAAATACTATTCGAACGAGACCTCTACAGAATACATCGTGTGCAAAAACCGATATTGGTAGCCAGAAGGCTGCGCGAGAAAGGCCTCATTGAGAGAGGCGAGGGCTGCTACAACTTAGCCCGATGGCTTCGTCCGCTGCGAAAAAAGATACAAAGCTTTAATGATCTTAGAATACTTATTGATAAGCTACCCTAGGTGCTTAATTACGTTATACAACTAGACGGCTTAGGAGGTAAGCCATGAGCGTACTTGAAGAGCTTTACAGTATTAAGCAAAGAGAATTCACAGAGAAGCTAAAAGAGATGACAGATCCCCGAACAATATACGTGACGGACCTCGTCTCTTGTAGCATGAAGCGCATTATGCGTATTCGTTACCCTCTTCTTAGTTTTCGATTTGAACCCCCCATGGTTCTTGGCGACCTCGTTCACGTTGGCCTTGAGAAACTACTAGAGGAGCATGGGTGGCGAGCTGAGATACAGATTGAGAAGAAAATAAGCATTGATGGTGAGGAGTACTGGCTTAAAGGGAGAGCCGATCTGGTTCGGTACTCTGGAGAACAGCAAGATAGGGTAGAAGAGGTAATTGAGATAAAGACGGGCCGTGACCTACCCTCAAACGCACCTCATGAGCACCATGTTCTCCAACTGAAAATATACCTGTATCTCCTTGGTGCGCAGAGGGGCTACTTAGTTTATATAACTCCTGAAAGGCTCGTGGAATTCCCAGTGGATTCTGAGCCTATAGACTTAGAGATGCTTGTAAGAGAAACAGTGTATAATGAGAAGGCTCCCCGCTATGAGTGGGAGTGCAGATACTGCCCTTATAGAAGGATTTGTCCTTTTGCTAAAACGAGGTAGCTTAGGCTTGGTGTATAGGATTAAGGCAGATCTACATATGCATAGCACCTTCAGTGATGGCCGTAACTCGCCGAAGGAAATAATACTCCGAGCTCTTAGCAAAGGCTTAGAAGCAATAGCCAT
>JALVKZ010000156.1 GCA_027033675.1 Pyrodictiaceae archaeon
AGGCCGCTCTCACATACCATAAGCCAGTAATAATGGTCTACAACCCAGCATGGAGAACAGCAGCAGGCCTCGAAGACGCAAAAATATTCGCGAAGAAGATCAACGCAGTATTCCTCCCAAAACCACCAACAAGAGAAGAACTACGAGCAGCAATAAGGGAGGCAGAGAACACTAAGCCACCCCGCTACCCTAACGGGGCAGAGAAACTCGCAAAGGAACTAAAAGAACTATGCTGCCCAGGCTTATAGGGACCCTTAGCTCGCCTATTCATAGTACCAGGGTTAGGCGCAACAGAGTCATCCCTTGTCGATTAAAATGGCAAGACTTATGCCTCTTTTGCCCTCGGTACTAGTTCTGTGAGATAGGTTGGGACCTCTCTGACCCTTGCCTACAAGGCTCATATAGGGGGGGACTATCAAGATGGCTCAGCAAGAAGCTAGGGAGGTAGCCATGTATTATATGAAGCTTTTCGAGGACATAGTTAATGACAACATAGAGTGGCTTATAACTAGCTACCCGGGACTAATCATGGATTGTGATGAACTAGTAGAGTATCTTGGTGAACTTTTCACGGATCTCTTCGTAGGAGGCGAGCAATATCTCAAAAGAGGCTATGTGCTTCCCTGGGAAGTGGTTATTTCCGCCTCTTTGGCCCAGTATCTATGTTTCAGTCTCCTTACAGGAGCAATACCATTAGCGTATAGTATTCTAAGGAACATATTTGAGATAATGGTTCTCGGTACGTGCCTAGACCTATGCAATGATTACTCGGAGCTAAGCTATGTACAGAAAACGGAGAAAGCAAGACGTAAGAAGCCGTGGGAGATACGTAGAGAGTTACAAGATTATTTGAGGCAATCCAGTACTCGGCCCCCTGTTAACTTGGATGAACTCTATAGCGCTCTATCTAATTATTTACATGCATTAACGAAAAAGGAGCTAGGCGGCTTAATGGACATAATAGATAAGAGCTTAGAGAACAACGTTGTCCCTACTTATTTATCCCTATTAACGCTTAGCCGATACAACGAGAGCGCGTGGCGAGAAGAGCTAAACAGATTGAGAAAACACATACATGATATACTCAGCCTTGTAAAGTTTCTCGTAAACACATGGAGAATCACCCTGGAGAGACAAGAGGCTTAGCTTAGAATAGTTCTTAGAACCTTTATTATTGGCGCAAAGTCTTAGAACCTATGCCTAAGGCTGCACAGCGACATTGCTTATATTCATGGCTTATATTCATGCGCCGGAGCCTTTGGAGCTTTCATATTGAGAGGCAGAGCATGACTAGAAGCCTTTGAGCTCTCCTAGTTACAATTAGGTACTTGTGTACATTCCCTTAGTAATCAAGTATGGGCTTTGATCCATGTTCTAAGTACTTCTTAATGCCTTCACTCTAATCCTTTATAATTGATTACATAAACGTATTCACTCCTGGCAAGTAACGCTGCCGCCGAGACCAAGGTTATAAGAGTTATCGCCATTTTCCTTATTCCTAGGTTTTTATGTACAATATTTAAAGGTATTTCTTTTTACTCCCTCTTTACACTATAGTCCAGCAGACTGAAAGCATAATGAAAATCAGAAAATAGCAGTAGTCTGAGAAGCTATGCTAGCAGTCCAACGGCTACACAATGAAGCCTTCCTAGTAGCACCCCATATCACTAACCCCCATCTCCACTAGGACATATATAGCTGCTATCCCGGGTCCTTGCTCCTCCACCAGGGGGCGGAACACTAATAGGCATTGATATCATGGATTAGCGTATACACGCTCTTACTGAGCACGATATCCAATTAGCCTTAAGTGGTATACTAGGGCCTAGGACGGGGTAACAATCCCAAAGAGTTCTGCTTCGCAGCACCGTCCCCTGCTCCTATGTCCTCGTCAAGGTCTTAGTACTTGTCCTCCCTCTGTGTTACTGTTTTCTTAGCTCTGCGTATAGCTTGTATAGCTCATCTATCCTCTTATTTGTCTCATCGATGCGCTTATTCACCTCCTCGATCTTAGCAAGTAGGGTTTCTTGTACCTTGTCTACTCTCTTGTTTGTCTCCTCTATCTTTGCTAGCAGGGTCTTCTGCACAGAATCTATCCTAGCTGATAGTGTTTCTTGTACTCTGTCTATCCGTTTATTCGTCTCATCTATTTTCGCGAGTAGTGTTTCTTGCACGGCGTCTATTCGTTTGTTGGCTTCCTCTATTTTCGCCGATAGTGCTTCCCGCACATTGTCTATACGCTTGTTTGCCTCGTCTATCCGCTTATTAGTGTCGTCAATTTTCGCGAGTAGTGTTTCTTGTACTCTGTCTATCCGTTTATTCGTCTCATCTATTCTCCTATTGACTTCCCTTATCTCTTCCTTGAGCTCTCTCCTCGTCTCCCTTATCTCCTTGTGGGTTAGGTCAAGATACAGTAAGAGTATGTCCTCCGTAGACAGTTTTTGCTTCTTCTCAAGCTTCTCCAAAATACGCTTAGAGACTTGGCTGAGAACGCTAGATAATACAGCCTCTTCGGCCAAGTGACTTGTCCCGAGTACCTATTAGGGGGTAGAGCCATAATTACTTTTATCAGGGATGCAGTATCCCCGAGCATCCAAGGACACTGCATAGCACACACCTACTATCTAAGAGCCCGAGGAAGCACCCGGGGTGGGCCTAGTTTGCTCTTCTCGAGCCAGTGACCCCTTCACTAGATGTTGTGGCCCGCGTGCTCGGAGTTGGTAGAAAGGAGGTAAGAGGAGGGCTCTGAGAACGCTCTCGCTAAAGGAGCTACGCCGTGTAAAAAACATAAGGATATGCAATGGCCCGCATTTGGGATATTCACATGCTCTGAGGCGAATATTCACGGCTAGACTCACTTAGCAATACCAGTTTACTACCGGATACGCATGGCGGGGCTATCGGACTATGTGCTATGGCCATGCCGGGTCTCGAATCATGGGTTGTTTCTTGTACGCCTTCCTCCAGGGGAGTATCGCGTATACTACTATCTTGCTTGGGCTTCTCCAGCTCGAACAGGGAACCCGGGGCCTGCCTACTCGGAGCTGGTAGTGGCTCCGGTAGCCGCGCAGCTCTATCCCGAGGTTCTTGCCGCGTAATCAGCCCTGGTACCGTCTCGCTGCCCCTATTGTCTTTAGCTAAGGGTGCCTAGGCGCTCGCCCTATACGCCGTGTCCTCATCCATGGTGGTACTGGTTTTGGACTGACATAGCTTCCTTGCTACGAGTACTTTTTGTTTATCAGTGCTGTCTCTGCGCCGTACTCTCTCCTTGTACTTTATTACTTACGCGGAGGAGGGGCTTCGTGGGGGTAGCTATATTGCCTAGCCTAGGGAATAAGAGAATGCTCGGAGGGAGCCCTGGGCTTGGCTGAGGAAGCGGTATTGTCTACTGTGCTTAGCCAGGTATCGAAGAAGATTCTGGAGAAGCTGGAGAAGGGTAAGAAGCTGAGCACAGAGGACTTGATGCTATTATATCTTGATCTAACACATAAAGAGATAAGAGAAACAAGGAGAGAGCTAAAGGAAGAGATAAGGGAGACAAACCGGAGAATAGACAGGGTGCAGGAGACACTATTGGCCAAGATAGAGGAGACAAACAAGAGAATAGACAAGGTACAAGAAACCCTACTTGCTAAGATCGAGGAGGTGAATAAGCGCATCGATGAGACCAATAAACGGATAGACAGGGTGCAGGAATCTCTATTAGCGAGGATAGACCGTGTACAGGAAACCCTGTCAGCAAAGATGGAGGAGACTAACAGAAGGATAGATGAGCTATACAAGCTATACGTAGGGCTAAGAGGGAGCAGTAGCGCGGAGAACCGGGGCGCGGCTACCTAGCGTTCTCTTAGAGGCCTAGGAGTACTAGCCGAGATACTGTACACAAACAAGCCCATAGGGCCAGCGCCTATCCAGAGCCTCTCGCTATGCGAGAACAAGCTCCCAGCTTGATTACATTACTTATACAGATATAGAGTATAACTTAGAACCAGTATAAAGGAGCCCATTGACCACGCTATACGGCTACATAGCCAAGAAGAGGAAAACGCCCCAATCCCCGCACTGCAGCGACCCTGCATACCAACGAACCAATACAACCAAGAAGCACTCCTTGGAGTATTCCACGCC
>JALVKZ010000157.1 GCA_027033675.1 Pyrodictiaceae archaeon
GAGAGATGTGTGTAGAGAGCTTGAATTTAACCAACACATGCTCGTCTAGAGGCATGACTGGCAGCATTGTTTTCCCGTTGAGGCTCCAAGGTGCACGTATTAACCGGGAAGTATCTATTGTTACTTGCTCATCTATTTCTACTCCAATAAGTTCACGCGCTTCTTGCTCAAGGTCTTTTAACTCATTATCATAGGGTATTAGGATCCTCTGTGACTGAAACTTATATAGCTTGGTTACCACACTTGTTAGTCCTCGTTGCTGAGCTAAGCGCATCATTATTCTAACGAGACGGCCACGCACACCGCCGCTTAAGGGGCTAGGTGGAATAGGATTAGGTCTACCGCGTCTAATACTGAGTTGACGCCACGGTTCAAGAGACTCGTCTAGGAGGTCTATGGCTTTTATGTAGTTTACGAGTTCCCTTCTTACATCTGATCCGCTCTTAGCTAATTCATTATTGTCATCAAGATACGCTGTGACATGAAAGCCCCTATTACCTGAAAACTCTATTGCTATGCGTTTCTCATCTATGCCCAGCTCATAGACTAGTATATCCTTAAGAATAAGAGCGCGGAGTGAGGCACGTTCTACGCACTCGTCATCGACTAGGCTTGTTTTCTCACCGCTTGCCTCGATTTTTATCTCGATAACTTTGTCTGTGCACTCTGGTAAATGGTCTGCATCAATATCAAATAGTAGGTCTGCCGAACGCCATCCCTTAAGCTCCATATCGTTTGCTTCAGGCTGGTTATATCTGGCTGAGGAGTAGTAGAAGTGACGTGGCGCCTTTGTTACGAGGAATTTTTTTATCTCCTCTATGCTCTGGAAAGCCATGTGCCTTATGTAGCTCCTACCATGCCAGGTCTGGGCGGCAAACTCCCTTAACATGAAGTCAGTTGGGATACGGGGTGTTTTTCTCTCATAGTAGTTCCTTGTTACCCGCTCTAGGAAGCGCTTTGTTCGCTGAAAGGGGTCGCCCATTACTATGTGACCCTTATATCTATATTCTAAGCTCAAACCTAATATATTACTATAAGGCTAAATTATAGATATTAATAAAATTAATGTGTTTCGCGATCTTACTCAACCCGCGGAGCTATTAGGAAACTGAACTTACCTCCCTGGGGTATTTCATGCTCTATAAGGGCAGGCATTTCGCTGCTAAAGCGTATGGTTATCGTATCTGCCACGCGCGCTGCTCCGGAGAGGTCGCTAAAGTACTCTAGTGTATACATTGCTGACTGCATATCTTCCACATTCAGCTCTATTATGCTACCACTTTCAAGGGTATAGATTATCTCCGCTTCTGCTAACTCGCTTGACGACTCTACGCGGAACTCGTTCTCGGAGGCAATGAATTTAATCACATCACCAACTAGTTCTACGTCCTTAATAGTATCCCTATAGACATCGCTCATCACTTTTACATTTGCCTTGAACTCTAGCTCGGGCTCTGGTATCTCCTCAGCTGTTATATCGAGTAGCGGTAAGGTGAACTCGCGATATCCTTTACCTATGAAACTAATCGATACCGTGTTCTCGTCTGCTCGTATTTCAAGTTTATCCTCCTTCCTAGCCCTTCTTAGGATCTTTGCAAGATCCTCTAGGTTTACGCCGAGCTGATACTCCTTGTCAACATCGAACTCCTCGAAGGATTCGCGGGGAAAAATCATGTCGAGCAAAATTACATGCGAGGGATCCATAGCTCTAAATCTAAATCCTTTCTCTGGATCAACTATGAACACGCCTTCTTCTATTACCTTAGAGATCGCCGATATTAGATATCGCCATACTCTTGCATCAAAGAATGTTATTTTCAACCGCGCTCCCCGAGAAGCTAATATTTAGGAGACTTGGCTAGAAAAGGTCTATGCATAAACCACGTCTAAGCACTCTGTTCATTCCCTTTGTCCTTCTTGCATTCGTTTAGTAGTCTTATTGACTCGTTGAGCCCGGCTCGTACTAGCCTTAGCACGCGCTCCATGTATGGCCTTGACGAGACGTGCACAGGGGTGCGATAGTAGGCCTCCTCTGCATCTTCTAATAGCTTCCTAAAAAGTCTAGTAAAGTATTCTGCCTCGTAGCAAATATCCGTGCCTCTGCCCGTGCTAATCATACTCTCTCCATACGTATCCGCAGCGTACACACTTGAAGAATCTTGTTGGAGGTTCGTCGGCGCGCCGAGTCTGTACAACCCAGTAATAGGCTTCATGATATCCGCAGCGTGGACATGTCACTCTAGTCTTTGGCATTGCCTCCCAATTGATATCCTTAGGTATTACTACTAGCCGCTCTTTCTCGCTATGTTTTATCCGCTGCTTTAGAACAAGTGCCGAGACACCTTCATCGTCTTTGATTTCCTCGGTATAACCACAGCTGGGACATACCCATACCTTTTTGCCATTAACAGTCTTGACAACCATTAGTGAGCCGCATCGTGGACAGAACTTCATCCTCGCTCACCTCTTGGCTAATACCATAGTAATCTGTTTAGCCAGTTTAGCTTCTCCTAGCTACTGGCTCCTCTTATTATTTTCTCTTTGACCTTTAAAAAGTAAAGAATTTTCGGAAACTATTAAGTTATCTGTTATACTACATATATTTTTAGCGAGATTATCCACGCAGGGTAAACAGGAACCAAAATAGCTCTCTAGGTTAGATAGAGAACTTAACCCAAGCTTGTGAGAGAAGCTTGGTGGCCAAACATATCGTATTTCATCAAATATACTTGAATGTACAACTTCATCAATTAAGTCCCTAGTACCGGTATTGACGTACTCTAGTCGGAGAGGACCTCTAAACACAATTACTGCGTAAAAGCTTTCATCACATCTATAAATAAGTAAGAGTCTAGTCTCTTTCTTGGCAAAATACATTATTGTTTATAACCTCTTGTAGCTTGTTGCGGAACTCTTTTGCATCCCTGATTATATCGTTTAGTACTTCTTCAAGTACTTCTAAAGGATCGCGGCTTCCGTCGGTTGATAGCACGACCACGGGTTTTCCGACTAATGGATGAGATATTATATATGATGAATACACGATACCCTTTTTGCGTATGGCATACTTCGCGATTAGATTCGCGATTGTGTGGTCCTCGCCTTCAAGCTCTACTTCGATAGAATCTTTCTCACGTTTAAGCAGTTTAAGTTTTGACCCTGCAAGCAATTGCTCTTGACTGCTCATCTTCTACTCAGCCCCATCTACTCGAAGCCTAGCTCAGCCCCCTTAAGCATGACTGCTATCTTTCTTAGACCTTTTCTCCATTCCTCTCGCAGCCTAAGTCCATCCTCGGTTTCTTCCAAAACACGCGTCTGAAGCCCATACTCTATTACTTTTTCGGGACCTACTGATAAGCCAGCAGCTATAGCTGCTATCATGCGTTTTGCCGCTGATCCCTTTACTTGGAATCTTATCTCATCGATTACCTCTGCTATGCGGCGGGCGCTTTCAATAACTATATCGGATGGCGCATTAGTATAGATATATTGCTTATCCTCGCTCAGCCTTGCATCATACCCCTTTAGCTTAAGCGCGTATACAAGCGACTCTGGAGGAAAGGTGCGCCCTGCCTCCTTGACTATAGCGCTTATTGATGCCTCCTTCTGTCTCTCTAGCCTATATAGCTCCCAGAGGTCTTGTAGACTATTCCTAATCCTATACCATGTATCTTTTATCTCGGCCTCGGTTCCTACCAGCTCTATGAATGCTCTGTTACCACGTATACTTATTTCAGCGAATGACGTCCTAACATTACTGGATATTTTCTCGTATATCTTTTCTAGCGGAAAACCTGGCGGAATACTTGTTACATAGAGCTTCTTTTTAATAACTTTGATGGGCATCACTAGTTCTACCTCTTTCTTCTCTCCTCTAACATGTAGTGTATTGCTATCTTGCGTTTCTCCTTATTTCCGCAACGCTTACACACTAAGTATGGGCTGCCTGGGACCTTATATAGAGGGGCACCACAAACCGAGCAATAAGCAAGAATCACGCCATCTTGCGGCCTCTTGATGGACAACAGGTATGGCGCTGAAGAAGAAACTATTGTTGCCCTTATAAAGTCGCTTGGCTTCACAAAATCGTAGATGCTGTGCTGGCCCGGTGTATCAG
>JALVKZ010000158.1 GCA_027033675.1 Pyrodictiaceae archaeon
CAAGCTGTGGAACCATGACCAACGTCACGGTCGGGGGCAGGGCCTGGGCATTCTACGAGACCATAGGCTGCGGCACTGGCGCGAGACCATGCTGCGACGGAGTAGACGGCGTGCACACCAACATGACTAACACGCTCAACACACCAATAGAAGTAATAGAGACAGAATACCCTGTGCTCTTCAAAGCCTATGAGCTAAGACCAAACAGCGGCGGGCCAGGCAAGTACCGAGGAGGACTCGGAATAACACGGGCATTCACAGTACTAGAAGAGGCAACAGTCACTGTGTTCTCCGAGCGCTACAGGCTAAGACCATGGGGCCTAGTAGGAGGCAAACCCGGAGAACCCTCCCATCACTACGTGGTAAGAGCCGATGGCGAGAGAGTAGAACTGGGGGCAAAAAGAAGCATAGTCCTCAAGCCAGGCGATACCATATACATAAACACGCCCGGCGGAGGAGGCTACGGAGACCCCTGCAAGAGGGACGAGCAACTAATACTCCGAGACCTAGAAAACGGCAAAATAACACTAGACCGTGCAAGGAGAGAATACTGCTACACACCTGAGACAAAGACAGTCAAGAAAACCTAGGCAAAGACCCAAAGCACCCACTATCTTTCACCACTTCTACGGCCCATGCTCTACGGGTCTAGCTTCTCAGCCTCCTCCCAGAGAACCAGGAGCAGCCTCCTCAGGGCCTCAAGGTCGCTCCTCAGCGTCTCGTAGAGTATATCGTGCCTTATCTCGGCATAGCCATGGACGAGTATATTCCTCATACCAGGGATGCTCTTCGCCACCCCCTGGAGCTCCTGGGGAATGAGTCCTGCAGAGATAACAGCCTCTACAACGTCGCGATAAGTGGGTCCCGAGCAATACCCCTGCGAGCAGCTATGAATGCGGCAAGGTCGAGTATGGCCTCTAGCAATATGTGGAGATAGCGCTCAGCCAGTACCCTGAGGATCCTCGTCGCTCATGTACTCCTCATAGGGCCTAGAAGCTATCCATCTCAGCTTCTCGAGGCTCCTACGAGCCCGGGTAACCCTAGCCACGATGCCCGGCGAGGGCACGCCTAGCCTCCCTCCGGAACAACCTTATAACAGGCTCAAGGTCAGCGACCTCGTCCAAGGCCCTTGCAAGGTCCTCGTAGTACTCCCTTAGACACCCCTCTCCACAGTAGTAGATGAGCTTGCCGCGCCCCAGAGCCTCCCAGGCCAGAACCGGGTCCCAATCATCCAGCAATACTAGGTCCAACCGAGCCCCCGGTGGCAGACAGGATCCTAGCTCAGAGAACAAAGCACCGCGCTCACGGAGCCCAAGCCTCCTACCAGCCTTGACTGCCAAGTCATAGTCGCTATGGGGCCCAGCATACCCCCTAGCACGGGACCCGTAGAGAACAACGTAGCGGAGCCCCCAGCGCCTCGCAACCCTATCCACGCATCTAGCAAGCCCTTCCAAATCCATGTCCACGGCCAGGTACCACCAGAGACGATGAAAAGGAATAAGCAGTCAAAATACCTGGTGATACAAGTTGTCCGGGAAAATAGCTAGTAATCCATCGAAGGCGGAGAGAAGTTACATGGACGACGACACGATAGGCACTATTTCGACCCCGAGCCTCTTGCCCAGCCTCCTAGCCTCCTCGTCTACGAAACCGCCTAGTATGACTAGCCGGGGCTTCCTCCCCTCAACCTTCTCGTAGAGCACCCCTATCCTATAGAGCTCGGATACATCAGCCTTAGAGACCCTGGACTTAACCTCGAGCAATATGTGCTCAGAGTCACGTACAAGCACATCAACCTCAACAACAGCCGGATACCCGTAAACAACGCCCTCATTGTCCTTGTACACCCACTTCTCTACAGTAGCTACGCCGAACACGTCCTCAACAACATACTTCATAGCCTCCCTGAAAGCCCCCTCACTAATAACGCCGAAGCGATGAGCAATAACTGTGACAACTCTTCTAGTCTCCCTCATCTCCTCCTCAATCCTAGCAAACCGTTCCTCTAGCTTCGCGAACCTTTCCTCAAGCTTAGCGAAGCGCTCCTCTAGCCTTGTCACCCTCTCTTCTAGCTCCTGGTACCTCTCCTCCAGTCTAGCGAAGCGTTCCCCTAGTTGTGCGAACCTCTTCTCTAGCTCAGCGAATTTTTCTTCCAGTCTTTGTTGCCTCTCCTCTATCCTAGCAAACCTTTCTTCTAGCTCGGCAAACCTCTCCTCCAGTCTCTGCTGCCGCTCCTCAATCCTCGCGAATCTCTCCTCAAGCTTCTGCTGCCTCTCTTCCAGCTGCGCAAACCTCTCCAAGAGCTCCTGGAACCCCAGCGCACCAAGCAGCATATAGCGAAGCTCGCGATCCTCCTCAATAGCCTTTATTATCTCGCTTACCAGCTCCCGCCTCTTAGCACTATCATCGATAGCCAGAGATAACCACCTCCACAGAATAAAGGAGCAAGGATACTACCGTTAATCTTTTATCATCTGCTTTCGCAACCAGCTAGCCCTCGTCACGTCTAACAAAACAGGGAGCACATAGAGAACATGACCGCCCTAGACACAAAACCATCCCAAGGCTCCCATCAGCTCCACTAGCAAAGCTATCGACACCAAGTGCATAGAATCCCAGAAGCATCGCACATAATACCCCCATTAGGGCCTATGCATGGTACTAGTAAGGAATAGTTGTCACAGATAGGGGAGACACTGCTAACACCCGAGATAGCGTCTTCTTCTAGAAGGACCGAGTAAGCCGCTAAAGAATATAAGGAAGGAAACACAGCGGTCCGAAACAGCTTTAAACAATTAGCCAGAGTCCAAGAAGGATAGTAAAAACCATCACCGGGGAGCACCACTATGGCTCCGCGCCGCGCTAGACGAGCAACCAAGTACGCGGGACAACTCCTCCTAGCCATATACCTGGTATCACTCCTAGTAGCGATGCACCATGCAGTAACAGTCAACGCCGACAACGATTGGCTTAACGGGTGGCAGTATCGCCGCTCAATACTAGTACAGAGCAAAGAGGACCTAAAAGACTACCAGCTACGCATAGTCCTCGACACAGCCGATCTAGTAGCGACGGGCAAGCTCCGCAGCGATTGCGGAGACCTGAGATTCACCCTCAGCAACGGGGTTACAGAGGTACCCTACTGGATAGAAAAGGGCTGCGGCACAGCGAGCACAGTAATATGGCTACGGGTACCCGAGATACCAGCAAACAGGCTAACAAGGCTCTACGCCTATTACGGAAACCCCGCGGCAACGAGCAAGAGTAACGGAGAAAAAGTATTCATGTTCTTCGACGACTTCGACTACGACAAGGGATGGCGTACAAGCTACGCCAAGTACAGCATAACAATATACGATGGCTACACGGTAATGAGGATAGTTGATACAAGTCACACAAAGAACAATATAGCATACCTCCCAGTATATATACCCTGTAACACGGTCATAGAGTGGCGGGCAATCCAGCCAAAGTACTGGACCTATGATCAATTCGGCATCGCGATATTCGACGAGAAACTCATAGACCCAAGCACCGGGAGAAACTATAACGGCTACCTCGCCGACGTATCCTATGACGGCTCCGGGACATCGGCTTGGATAGCGGTTAACCATGACGCTAAGCACACGATTCTAAAAACCTTTAAGGGAGTAGATCTCAGCCACTGGCACACTTACTCCTTCACACTAACCTGCAACGGGTACCTAGAGTTTAAGAGCGATCAGGGCTGGAGAATTAGTGCAAAGGATAACTCCTATAAGAGCCTCAGCTTCCTAGGCATATGGCTCGACACAGAATCCTCATACTATGGCTCTGAGCGCCCTGTCTACTATGACTGGGTCCGCGTCCGCAAGTACGCTGCCTCCGAGCCCGCTATCGTTATTGGTGCTGAGGAGAGCTTCGCGAGCATAATGCCTAAGACCGTTACGAGCACTGTTACCCAGTGGCTAACCCGTACAATAACGAGTACTACTACCTGGACCACCACTACTACTTCTGTAGTACCAGTAATCGTTACCACTACTACCACCGTCACCATGGCCCCTAGGGAAACAACCACCACTACAGTCATATCCCCCGTCC
>JALVKZ010000159.1 GCA_027033675.1 Pyrodictiaceae archaeon
CCCCTCTTCCAGAGCGTCGTCATAACTGCAAGCGTCCTATACATATCACCACTCAGCGTCGTATCCCATACATGGCCCGGGACGATCGCCGCGATAGTTGGGGGCGCCATAGTCTCCTACCCTATCCTCCGGAGTGTTTCATGCGGCGGGGGTGGGGGTGGCCTGGGAGTCTTCCTCGCCAGTATAAGCCCGCTCCTAGCCCTCGTCATACTCTTCTTCGCGGGAGTCCCTATGCTGTACTCCCTAATCCTGGTCAACATAGTCTTCCTAGCGGTGTGGAGGCCTAGCCTGGAGAAGATCGTGGGGGCGCTCTACCTAGCTACTAGGCCCACGATACACTTGGTGCTCTTCGAGAGCCTGTACTTCAAGAACCTGCTGCTCGAGACCGGCATCGGTCCGGTGATGAAGCAGTGGGCCTCCTTAGCGGGAGTAAACCCCTACCTCCTCGCATTCACTATACCCTTCGTCCTAGGCCTCGCCGCTGGCGGGGAAAACTTCTTCGCCTCAACAGCAATGCCCGCCCTAGTATCCTACCTCACGGCAGGAGGGTCCCTCAACTGGGAGATGCTAGCAATAGCCTACCTCGGAGGCTACCTGGGCGTCATGGGTAGCCCCGTCCACCTATGCCTCGCGCTAACTCTCGACTACTTCAAGGCGAGGACCGGACCGGTGCTAGGAAAAGTTTACACTACCATAGCTGTGAGTATTATAATAGGAGTCCTATTAATTCTAGCATTATGGTAAGGAGAAAAACTGGATAACCCTGTGCCCTTGTCCTCCCCCTTTAGAGGCCTAGGTAGGCCTGCTTCACCCTCGGGTTAGCCTCTAGCTCTGCGGGCGTGCCCTCGAGAGCTATCTTGCCGTTCTCGAGTATGTATGCATAGTCGGATATTGTGAGGCTTATGTGAATGTTCTGCTCCACGAGCAGTATAGTCTTGTTCTCCTCGTCCCTCAGCCTCTTAACTATGCCGGCTATCTCCTGGACGAGCTTCGGTGCGAGTCCGAGGCTTGGCTCGTCTAGCATCAAGATCTCGGGGTTGGACATGAGGCCCCTTGCTATCGCTAGCATTTGCTGCTCTCCTCCGCTGAGTGTTCCCGCGAGCTGGTTCCTCCTCTCCTTGAGGCGCGGGAAGAGGTTGTAGACTAGTTCCAGGTTCTGCTCGGCTACTTCTCTAGCTCTGGGTATTAGTGCTGCGAGCCTCAGGTTTTCCTCGACCGTTAGTTCCGGCCATAGTCTTCGCCCCTCCGGTACTAGGATCATTCCTAGGTGTACCTTCTTGTGGGTTGGCAGGTATGTGACGTCCTGGCCCTCTAGTTTGACGCTACCGCCCCATGGCTTCACAACGCTCATTATCGTCCAGAGTGTTGTGCTCTTGCCAGCACCATTGGGGCCTAGTATTGACGTGATCGTCCCCTTCTCCACTCGGAATGAGACGCCGAAGAGTATCTGGGTCTCCCCATAGCCCGATTTTAGGTCCTGTACTTCTAGTATTGCCTGAGCCATCCCTTACGCCACCCCCGACCTGAACTTCTTAACAAACCTTAGCGCTAGTGCCGGGTCTCCCAAGTAGGCGGTGATTACTTCTGGGTTGTTTGCTACTTCCTCCGGCGTTCCCTCTGCTATTTTTCTGCCGAAGTGCAGAACTACTATCCGGTCGGCTAGGTTCATTACGGCGTGCATGACGTGCTCTATCATAATTATTGTTATGTTCTTCTCGGCTCTTATCCGTCTGAGCAGGGTGATCATATTCTCGACCTCGGTCGGTGTAAGACCCGCTAGCACCTCGTCTAGGAGTAGCAGTTCCGGCTCCGCTGAGAGGGCTCTGGCTAGCTCTAGTCTCTTCTTCTCCTGCACGTTTAGCACTCTCGCTGGCAGGTCTTTCTTCTCTCCAAGGCCCACGTAGTCTAGGACCTCTTCCGCTATCTTTCTAGCCTCCTCCTCGGTTATCTCGTCCGACCGTTTCCCGAATAGTGCCCCGATCATGGCGTTCTCGAGCACGGTTAGGTCGCCGAAGGGCCTCACTATCTGGTGTGTTCTAGCTATTCCAAGGCGTGCTATCTTGTGGGGCTTCCATCCCGTTATATCAGTATTTTTGAATATTACCCTGCCCTCCTCGGGCTTGTAGACCCCGCTTATCACGTTGAACAGAGTTGTCTTGCCTGCACCGTTTGGCCCTATTAGACCCATTATCTCTCGATGCTTGACGGAGAAGGTCACGTGGTCCAGCGCTAATAGCCCGCCGAACCTCTTAGTGACGTTTTCTAGCCTGAGTATGTAACCGTCAACCGCCATCACTGCATCACCTCCTTCACGGCTACTCGAGGTACTTCCTTAGCCTCGGGTACTTTCTCCGGAGGATTCCGACTACTCCCTCCGGAGTGAATGTTACTACTAGTATTATTAGTATTCCTAGTATTACCAGGGCGAATACTCCGGCGATTGTTTGCGTGTACCATTTCAGGGGGTAGTAGACGAAGCTTCCGATTATTGGCCCTGTGAAGCTCCCGATTCCTCCGATAGCGTTTTCGAGTATCATTATCACGCTGTAGAGCAGGTTGAAGTCGTCGGTTGCGACGAAGGAACCCCTGAACTCTTTCGCCACGCCCCAGAGGCTGGCTAGCCAGCCCGCTATTATGAATGCGATCAGCTTGTACTTGAAGGTGTCAACGCCTGCTATCTCGGCTGCGTCTTCATCCTCTCTTATGGCGGCTAGCCCGTAACCTATCTTACTTACTCTGACATAGTAAGCTACTAGTATTGTTATTATGAATATCACATAGTGCATCCAGTAGAAGTTAATGTTAGTGAGACCCATTGACGGGTTACCAAGCTCTAGGCCCTCGAGGCTGTGAATGTAGTTGTTGAGATAGAATATTACCAGATACAGGACTACATAGTTTAGACCGATAGTTGCTATAGCGAAGAAGGCTCCCCTAAGCCTTAACACTGCATAGCCCACTAACGCGGCAGTGACCACGGCAAACACGCTGGCTAGGAGTAAGGCCATAATGAAGAATTTTATGGTGGTCCCTGCTGGTAGCACCCCGCCGTGAGCCATCTTCACCTTGATCAAGTAGTCGGAGTACTTGTAGGCGATTAGGTAGGCGCTGGCAAAGCTTCCTAGCCCTATGAACACGCTGTGGCCGAAGCTTACGTAGCCAGCATAGCTCATTATCACAGCCATTGCAAGGCCCAGGCCTATCCACATCATGAGATCCATACCGTTAGCCACGAGCTGTGCTGAACCGATGTTAGCTTGGCCCAGGCCGCCTATAATCCCAAATACTATTATTAATATGAGGGCGATGTAGAAACTCGGCTTCTTAAAAGCTTCCAACACTGCTCCCTCACCTCCTCTTTCTGCCGAAGAGGCCTTCGGGCTTGACGAGTAGCATTATGAGGAGGATTGCGAAGGCCGTAGCGAGTGCGAGGGACTGCTGTGGCTGGCCGAAGAAGGCTTGGCTAGCATAGACTATTACCTGGTATATGAGGCCTAGGATGACCCCTCCGATGTAGGTGCCCATGATGCTTCCTAGGCCGCCGAGAACTACTATGACGAAGCTTAGCGGGGCGAGTATGCTCTCGCTGGTCGGTGTTATAGATCCCACGTAGATCAGGTATAGGACTCCGGCGCCTACTGCTACGGCGGTTGAGATTACTGCTGTCGCTAGCTTTATCCTAACCGGGTTGACGCCGACTAGTGCTAGTGCCCTTGAGTCCTGTGCTACTGCTCGTATTGTTAGGCCTAGCGTGGTCTTGTTTATAGAGAACCATGTTGCTAGGGTTAGTAGTAGTGCTAGTATTGCCGCGACGAGCTGTGTTACCGAGACTGTGAATGGGGCCGCAGCGGTTCCCAGGCTTCTTATTGAGATCACGTCTGTCCCGCCGATCATTGCCCTCCATGATATGCTGGGCTGTGTGCTGTAGGATGGGACGTAGTTTGCTATGACGTAGTGGAGGCCGAATATTGTTATTCCGAAGCCGAACGTCGTCATGAGGGTGTCCATCTCCTCCTTCAAGGTGATTATGTCTACGTGGCCGATTATCCCGTGGACTGCTGAGTAGTAGAAGATT
>JALVKZ010000160.1 GCA_027033675.1 Pyrodictiaceae archaeon
CTAGCACGTTGCTCATCGCTCCTGCACCCTTTTTCTCTCAAATAGCAGTAGTAGTGCGGGGGCGTAATAGATGCGCCTAGTATGGCTCCGGTACATAGCGGGTATTGGGAACTTAAATGCTTCAATGTGCTTGAGTCTATATTCATTTCTTCTCATAAACTCTTCTAGGTAATTGAGGACCCTATCCGAGCCTCTATGATGTATTGATGCTACATAATTAGCCCCGAGCTTGGCAGCCGCCTCAAGAAATACTGTATCTTGTCCTTTTCGCTGTATACCAAAGGGAGGATTCTGTGCAACACAGTACTTGTTGTCACTGTGTCGGAGAGGAAGGTATTTAGCATCCGCTTGTACAAAATCTAAGGCCAACTTGCTATAGAGCTTTGACTCCATGGCATCCCTAAGAGCGTCGCTATCAACGTCTATTCCAACGACATAGAAGCCGAATAGAGACAAAGCATAGGCTATCACACCAGTACCAGTACCTAAGTCAACTACTACTTTACAGTCAATACTCCTTAACCAAAGAGCCATCTCAACAGCTATCTCTGGTGGTGTGCGATACTGTTCGAGAAAACGCTTAGGTTTACTAAAGCGCTTAACATTCCTTTCCAGAATAAGTACTATTTGTGAAGGCTTCAACAATTAGTTAATCACCATGGAAAAGTATAGCTGTATTTTCCAAGGGCTTTAGTAAGCCATAGTCTGGCTTCAGCTGGCGTAAGTACGGGTTTCCAATAATCACCTAAATCGTCTATAGCCAGTCTAGGACAAGACGTAACGACAAATGCATCGTAATCGCTTGGACTTAAATTGTCAAGAACTTCCCTGCTAAGATATCTCGCATAAAGCTTGTAAGTTTTTATTCCTCGGCGTCTAGCCAGTGCTTCTATGAAACTAGCTACCCAAGGCCTATACTGCCCAGGTAATAGCCCGATTATTATGCCAAGTGATTTAGCACTTGATAAGAGTGATAAGACCCAATACCTCTTGGAGAGGACATGAACTACTTTATCACTAATATTCTCCGCTTTGTTAGAATACGGATCAACACTTAGGACCGTTTTTTCGCCTCCAAGAGCTAGTCCAAGGCCTAGAGAATGGAAATAGCCCCCAGCAATTACTATAAACGCATCAACAACGTCTCTATACTTGACAAGATTGTAATAATAACATCCAAGGACGGGTGCCATTAACTTAACATCGTAGCCATTCCTACTTAGAGCCTCTGCAACACTATGAGAGAGCATACGGTGCTGAACAGAGTAACCTATGGCTAATCTTTTTGAAGCACCAAGTAGCTCTCTTATATTCTCTATAATTTTCTCAACACTACCCCCCATATACTCGCCTGGGACAAATACAACATTAGGAAGAGATCCATGATAGCATACGTCTCCGGCACAGATCGGGTAAATATACGGATCATGTCCTAAGTGAACTAGGAAAGCATCCTTATCGATATACTTGAGCTCATCAATGCTAAGAGCACACGCTCCAAACACTGGCTCTAGCTTAATGTGTACTATTGTCTCGTAGCCACTACTAGCTAGGCACTCGGAAAGGAAGTCACTAATGCGCCTAAGTAAGCGTACGAAGCCCTGGGGGGCCTCAATATATAGTTCGACTCTTTCAAGCCTTCTTCTCTTCTTAAGGAGCCTGAGAAGCGCAGAAAAGTCAAAACGATAAGAATCATCTACATATGTACAATCTTTCTTCATAAAAATCTGCCCTACAATCACCAGAGGTTTAAAAAAGAGCCTTATATTTATGACGATGATAAGGCCGATCCTAGCTACTTGCTGTCTTGCTTAGCTCTGGTTTAAGTGGGATAATCCTTATTCTGCTAGGCAGTGGTAACTTTGATGCACCTCTACGTAGCGCCTCCTTTGCATGCTCTAGATGCTCTTGCCTCACTCGTACCTCTAGAACAGCTTGGCCCGGAAATACACGCGCTGCTGTACCAACGGGTTTACCGAATGCTAGCCTCATACCCTCTTGTAGACGGTCGGCGCCTGCAAATGCCATCATTTTGTGCTCTCTGAGTACATGGTGCGGATATACTCTTACACGGAACAAGTAGTTAGTATCACCTATAGTTGTTGACAAGTACTTATGGACCATGACGCGTGCTGCTTCGAGAGCGTTATGCCTTATCTGGCCGCGCTCAAGAACGTATAGTTCCAGTAGGTAGTCGTAATCACCGTGGGGGCTACCCATTGTAAATTTCTGTATCTTAGGTGGAGGCACACCATGAATGTATTCATGCCTGGTATAGGCTGGACCAGAGAAGGCCTTCGAGCGTCTCTTTGTAAAGCATCTAGCAGGCTTCTGCGGCATTTATTGCACACCCCTCTCCTCGTGGCCCCTTGCTGTGCAGAGAAAAGAGACTAGGGTATTAAATACTAGTCTTCCAAGGAGCATGCATAAAGACTATCGCTTAGCCACTATTATGTGCGGATGCAGATTTCCATGAGCAACAATTCTATCCTCAACTATCTCCCAGTCATACCTACTAAGAACTTGTTTAGCGACAACATGCTCGGTCGTTATAATAGTTATTGACTTATCTATGACCTTTACTGCTTCTTCCAGGAAACGTTTATAGAGTGCTCTTACTTCACGGGGACTGCCCATTCTAATACCGTAGGGAGGATTTGATACTATTATATCTGCTCGATTAATGTATTTTGATAACCGAGTTGCATCGCCAACAACGAATTCTATGCGGGGCTCCACGAGAGCTGCTCTAGCATTAAGTCTTGCACCCATTATGTGGCGTGGATTCTTATCAAGACAAATTATGCGCGATGACTCAAGAAGATACGCTGCCTCAATAACTACTGTACCGCCTCCACACATGGGATCCAATACGGTGTCTCCATCCCTCACACCCGAGATGCGAAGCATAGCGTACGCAAGTGTAGGCTTAAGAGCAGCTGGGTGATCATAGATTCTATACCCCCTCCGATGCCAGGATAAGTCGCCGCCAAGCTCTATTGATACATAGAGTTCATCGTTTATCACATCAACATCCACGATAACTGATGGGTAGTCTAGATCAACACGCGGTCTTGCACCATGAGCCTTCTCTACAACCTTTATGACGGCATCGCCTGCTACTCTAGCAATATCGAGAGAGCTATAATCGTGCTCACCTACGCGTTCAGCCCTAACAGCGAACGAGATGAAAGGCGTTACGTACTTTATAATATCGGTTCCATGAATCGCCTCCTTAATCGTCTCTAGGCATTCCTTTTTCTCGCAGATCCTGCCTCGATAGAGAAGTATTCTTGCACGATGAATTGAGCGCAATGAATCAACTAAATCAATATAATCTAGAGGAACTGATGCCAAGACCCGTCCTCTTCCACTCCTTTGTTCAAGAATAGTTGCTCCTAGCTTTGCACTAACCTCCTCAGCTACTATGTCCTCGATACCCGGATTAGTCGTGAAAACTACCTCAACATTGCTCATCGCTTTCCACGCTCCTCTATAGCTCGTCTAAGCTTCTTAGCTAGGTAATAGAGCAAAGATGCCTCACCTGGTGTTATTCTGGATTTCCATAGTAGATGCTTTAGTGCAGCCTTAACTTGAGATGCCCTCTCTTTATCTACTAGAGAGTCTATTACTGGCTCAAGCTTTTCATATATGTAGCGAAGCTGCTTCTCTGGCGCTCTTTCATATAGCTGTGGCTTATTAAGACTCTGCCAAAGCTCATAGAGTATTATTCCAACAGCATGACTAAGGTTAAGTACAGGGTAATCAGGGTTCGCGGGTATATGTACTAGCAGGTCGCACCTAGCCAACTCCTCGCGTGTAAGACCCACGCTTTCCCGCCCAAAGACTAGACCTATGCTACTATAACGCGGAGCTATTTGCTCAGCAAACTCACGCGCTGAGACAGCATGGCGCACAACATCGCCTTTTTGACCTATCTTTGCACTAGTACACGCAGATAAACCAACACCTTTTAGGGCTTCATCAAGCTCATTAACTATTATTGCCCTATCTAACATGTACACACCATTAGCCGCGAATCGTCTCGCTTCTGGGCTACTCGGCA
>JALVKZ010000161.1 GCA_027033675.1 Pyrodictiaceae archaeon
CAAGTAACAATAGATACTTCCCGGTTAATACGTGCACCTTGGAGCCTCAACGGGAAAACAATGCTGCCAGTCATGCCTCTAGACGAGCATGTGTTGGTTAAATTCAAGCTCTCTACACACATCTCTCCATTTGTTAACATGGAGCCTGTGCGTGTACGCATGCTTACAAACATCCCAACCAGCATAAGGATTTTAGGTACAAGAATGAGCCTAAAGAAAAATGATAAGCCTAAACTTGATGCTCCCTTGGCGCTTTACTTGCTTAGTAAAGGGCTCGCTGTAGTAGAGCAAGGAGTGTGATTCCGAAATGGTTAATGGTTATGATGAAGCTGGATTACAAGCCCTAATTCGCTCGGTCAAGAAGCTTCTAGAAGAAGGTAAGTTGGAAAGCGTAATCGAGGACATGAAGCGCTATAGAGAAAGCTTAGCAAGTACTCTGCTTTTATTAGAAAATTATAAACATAGCGATATATTAGCGGCTTATCTTAATATGGTTGGCAAGGCGGTTAAACTTTTGCTGAAATCATATAGCATAACCAACCATATTAACAGAGCAGAAGCTGAAGCAGCGCTCGCCGGGATAATAGGCTTAGCTGTCTCAACAGATAGCTGTACATTCATAGAATTAGCAACCGATATCAGGCTCCGGGGTAGGAATAGAAGCTTTGGATCCGTAACTTGTGTTAGCCCTAAGAAAGCAGCACACATGGCTTTAGCAGATATTGTCTCGTTATTACCTAGCGGGCTAGGCGAGGCACTAGGAGGCTCAGAGTAGTATTTAAGCCAGAACCCGGTCTCTTGTGATGAGGGTACTAGGTAAGGGGCTGGGGAGTGATAGCGCCGTGAAGGTACCAAAGGTAATAGTAACGTACTGTCCCCGTTGCCGTACGCATACACCTCACACCGTTATGATATATAAGCATGGTAAGAGACGTAGCCTTGCGGAGGGCGAGCGCAGGTATAGACGTAAGCAGGAAGGTTATGGTAGCAAGAGAAAGCCTGAACAAAAGCGTTTCGCGAAGGTAACAAAGAAGGTTGTACTCAAACTCAAGTGTCAGAAATGCGGCTATATACTACACCGTAGAGGCATTAGGCTTAAGAAAGTTGAACTAGTTGAGGTGAGGTGAAGCTCTATGGTCAAGAAGCTCAAGATACTAGTTCCTCAGCCGCGTAGCAGGTTCCTATTAGTACGCTGCCCAGTATGCGGAAATGAGCAAGTAGTATTCAGCCATGCTACTTTCCCAGTACGTTGCCTAGTATGTGGTGCGCAACTAGTTGAGCCTACCGGAGGAAAAGCAAAGATACACGGCCAGATAGTTAGAGTTCTTGGCTAACAACGGTTACATTGTTCAGTGCAAAGCCTAGGTACTTCCCCTTTTTCTAGGAATCTCTGCTTCAAGAAAGACACATGGGTCATTTCCTAATCTTTCCAAATAGGACAGTGAGAGGTGATATAGCAACCTTGGCAATTAGGAAGAAAGAG
Organism: Pyrodictiaceae archaeon; assembly: GCA_027033675.1. Lineage (GTDB taxonomy): Archaea > Thermoproteota > Thermoprotei_A > Sulfolobales > Pyrodictiaceae > Pyrofollis. The sequence continues at coordinate 1,484 of JALVKZ010000161.1, forward strand.
CTGCCTGATGTAGGCGAACTCGTTGTAGCAACAGTGAGAGAGGTATATGACTATGGAGCCTACCTTAACCTTGACGAGTATGGTGGCCTGGAAGCATACTTGCCGTGGAGCGAGGTTGCTTCTAGGTGGGTCCGTAGTATCCATGACGTGGTTAAGCCTGGCCAGAAAGTCGTTGTAAAGGTTATACGTATTCATAGAAAGCGAAAAACAGTTGATGTATCACTAAAGAGAGTTACTGACAGTGAAAGAAAACGTAAAATGGCACAGTGGAAGCGTGAGCAAAAAGCGCTCAAGATCCTTGAGATAATAGGGCAGAAGAGGGGCAAGACCCTTGAAGAAATATACGAAATAGTTGGGCGTAAGCTCGAGGAAACATACGGAGACCTAATGACTGCCTTCGAGGAAGCCGTTATACGAGGAGCCGAAGCCCTTAGAGAGGCTAATATACCTGAGGAATGGATAGAGCCTATCCTAGAGGAAGTTAAGAGGCATGTACATGTTAAAAGGGTGAAAATAGAGGGTACAATAACAGCTACTTCTAAAGCAGGCGATGGAGTTGAGAGAGTAAAGAAAGTACTCCTCGCGATGAAGCAACAGTTACTAAGATTCTCTAAGGACATAAGTGCACGCTTATACACCATAGGTGCTCCGCGCTACAAAATAGAGCTAGAGGCGTACGATTATAGGACCATAGAGAAAGCACTTGAGGAGGCCCTTAGCGAGGCAGAAAAGAACGCTAGAAAGCTGGGAGTAGAGTTTAGCTTCACGCGTGAAAGGAAGTAAACAAGGTGAGCCCAAGGCAATGCAATGGCTTTTAAGACGCTGCACTAAATGTGGACGATATACTCTCAGAAGAGATAAATGCCCTGTCTGTGGCGCCCCAGTACAAGTACCTCATCCGCCAAGATTTTCTCCAGAGGATAAATATGTTGCATATCGTTACCGCATGAAACTAGCAGCTCTCCGCGGCAAGGTTAGGTAAATAAATCGTGCCTTTTAATCTCCTTTACTGCTTCCTTTTTTATTTACCAAGGTACGGGTTTTAGTCTAAGCTTATGCGCAGCAGTATTAGTAGCTCTGTGTAACGCCATAACTATTGGCGCGAAGCCGAGTATAACCCATGGATTAAGCACTATGTGAGCTGAGTACAGCATATAGAGAGCACCGGAGTAGAAGTCTAGCTGGTCTAGAACTGGTGCCGGTGCCCCTCTCTCCAGCCCTATTCTCCTCTTAATGAAGGCTCCAAGCATGTCGCCCAAGAGAGCGCCAAGCGCAGCTAGCACTCCTCCATAGAATACTATAGGGGAGCATACAAGTACAGCCAGGAACAATGCTACGGCGGAGCCGTATAGGAATCCTATAATGAGCCCTTCCCAGGTTTTTCCGGGGCCTAGTAGGGGGCGCCCATCTGGCAGCACTAGGCCTTTGTCTATCGGCGTGCCTCTATACCGTAATAATACTGGTGCACCATTAGCGGCGAGCGCAGGCAATAATGCTAGTATAGAGTTTAGGGTGCTCAGCAGGTAAGCCATTCTATCCCCCTTTCCGTAATCCGGAACATGGCTTCATAGCTTAGGGGGCGCTCAACCACCAGTTTTCTAGCTCCATACTCCTTTGCTTGCTCTATCCTAGTAATGCTACGTGCCCAGAAATATATAGCATTCTCCATAACAGGGCGAGGCCTCTTAGTCTTAGGATCGATATGTGTATCGCTTATCAGAATAACAGGGATACCGAGAGAGTCATTAAGGGATCTTAGGGCAGCAATCGCGAAGAGTGTAGCATTAAAGGCTATTCCTCCTTCGCGGGCAAAGGCTGTAATGGGGTCAACAACCACTAGATCTAATTTATAATAATTAGTTTTCAGCAATACGTAAACGAGATCAAGATAGTCAATTATTTCTCGGAGCTTAACACCTCCTAGCCTAATCCCTATGTTCTTCATTCTCTCAGCTACGGGTGTAAGGGTTTTCCCTATGTACAAGCACGCGGATAAGCAGTAATGTCTTACAAACTCGAGAGCAATATTCGTCTTACCGATACCTGGCTCACCATAAATAGCGAGAAACGTTGGCCACTCTATTGCTTCCAGGAATTCCTTGCAGAGAGCCACTTATCCTCCCCTGCCAGTTACTAGCCCTATTAACGGGGAACGAGGCAGCCAATGCCGCTAAGGGTTATAGCCTGGATTAATGATACAGAGCTTGCTCATAAATTTCTAGAGCTAGCCAGGATACTAGGCATTAGAGTGGAGATACCTCGCTTACTCGTATCTATCTGTCAAGACTCTAACTCCCTGGTTGTCACAGATGACGTGGAGATAGCTGCAGAAATGGATAAGAATAGAAAGTGCAGAGTGGTTCTCCTAAGAGCTAGAGACACCTTATCAAATTTAATCACGGCGGTTTCCGAATTCATTGGAACCCCCTCGGAGATTGTTGTTGGGGTAGACTTAGGAAAGGAAAAACTCGCTTACGTAGTAATAGTTGCTGGAATAGTGATAGACTATGGTATCTGTATTAATTGTATAAAAGAGTTTGCAAAAAGAATTTGCCGGCTCAAGAACCACA
>JALVKZ010000162.1 GCA_027033675.1 Pyrodictiaceae archaeon
GGCTTTGTAGATGCAACCCCCACGCCGAAGGTATGAGCAGTAGACTCTATACCGAGAACGACGGCTTCACGATCCCAGTTGAGGAGGGGGTAAAGAACTCGTGGATTACCTCTTGGCCTCCCTAACGAACTCGGTGTGTCCACATTTACCACAATGCCACCTCGGCACCGGGTACTTGTGGAACGCCATAAAGCTTCCGCAGCGTGGGCATATCTTGTTCTTCCTCTTTATCGTGCCAGTGTTGTAATCGTACTCGTATAACCTATGTACATACAGCTTGAGCTTCTTCTCAGCCATTCTGGCTCACCCAGAGCTGCTACGTGGACGTTCTTTCCTCTTATACGCTTACTCCTCCATTTCCTCCGGTAGCTTGTTTCTCTCAATGATGTATTTCGGCTCAAACTGGAGTGCTCTCTCAGCGCTATCGTATACGTGTACTTCTATCCTACTTACTCCTACACCGTACTCTGACTTAACGCTTCTTATGTAGAGCCTCTTCGCATCAACGTTGAGTGCCTTAGCGAACTGCATGCGTAACTTCATCCTACTCGGCGTGGATTTACCCACATGGATTATCACAGCATCTATCTCGCGGCGCTTTATAAGCGGGTTATACCAGTCCTTAGTCACGTAGACCTCATAGCCCTCGCCCAGGTCTACTTCCATCTTCCTAGCTCCCTTCGGTATAAACATCTCCACGACTTCGCGTGGTATTTGCTGCGACAACTATTGCTGCACCCCGCCTAGCTCTATCTAGTTACCCCGCACCAAGCTTGTGCGTGCCGGGTTTATTCCTTTTTACCTCTCCGAGTCCTCTAGTCACACGACTCAAATAATGATAAGAGATGGAGTACGCTCCTCTTGTGATACTCGTCAACGTAAACATCTACGGCTGCACGGCCGGGCAGCCCGTAGACAACGTGCACACCTATGGGTGCAACAAGTACAGACACAAGGGCTAAGAGATCCTCTTCTCCAATGACACGTATAGCTACGCGCTCTCCGCTACCCACCGCTGACTCTAATACATTAATCGCTTCACGCGAAATGGTTGAGCGGGGATTATTCACAACGAGTACTCTGTAGCCACTCAACACGGGGCATTGCGTTCTTCCTCTTCGCTCAACACAGTCAAAAATACTTATCCACGGATAAACATCCGCGCTAACGAGATCCCGTGTTACCCTATCACCGACGCTTATGATCCGTGAGTACCGTAGAAGAGCTAGCTGTTCTGCCCCGCTTACTAAGCGTGAACGCGGAGGCGGGAGAGCGAGAAGTGGACGAAGGTACGCCGGGAGGCAGAGGTCTTTATTAAAAAGCCTTGCGAGGTACAAGGCCTATCTAACCTTTATAGCATAGCGGCCCGGTTTCTCAATACCAAGGCTCTTCGCGATACGCGACTTCTCGGGGTCAAGGACTATTATTGCTCCTTCCCAGTCATCGCTTAGATCTGTCGAGCCACAGACGGGGCAGCGGGTTGCCTCACGTGGCACTAGGCTCTTACACTTCCTACAAGCCTTAAAGGGTGGTAATCGGGCCCGCCTTGCACTCATCCGGTAATCACCTCCTTGTCGTAAGACAATTCAAGGGATCACTGCGCTTGGCCAGTTGCCTTGGCCTCTTCCTTTCGCTTATACCACTCTGGCCTACCTAGGTATGGCTGTCTCAGTGTCAGCTGTATCCTTGGCCTTAGTGTCGGCTCAGTAGGCATAGAGACCGAGACCACTCTTGCACGCACAACGTTACCTATCTCCACTATCTTCCTGGTCTTCTCTCCTATCATGGCTTTCCTTTGCTGGTCAAAAATAACTCTATCATCCATGAGCTGCGTGATGTGTGCAAAGCCCTCGATAGGGCCAAGGTTCACCCAGATACCGTATTGCTGGGCATTAACGACAACACCCTCAACAACCTCCTTTACCCGGGGCTTAAACGCTAAGACACTGTACTCTGAGTCGTGGTAGGTAGCACCATCGCCTGGTAGTAAGCGACCCTCCGGGTCAACGTTGACATCGAACACTGCCACTATGATACCCATATCAGGGTGCACAAAGCCGACATAGCGCTCCATGAGAACCTTGAGAGCTGCCTCCTCTAGCGGCAAGCCAAAGAGGCTTGGCGGGATCCTTACGACGTCTCTAACCCTGTAGACAACGTACAATGTGTCACCCTCACCATGGCTCCTGGAAGCATGCCACCTAAGAAGTGCCGCTGTTCGTACAAGGGGACTGGGAAGTATTAAGCATAGATGCTGACTCGGAGGCCAGTGTTTATAAGCTTGTCTATGCCTCGAGCATTAACCCGTGCCGCGAGCGCCTATAGTATATGTTTGGGAGACCTAACTCCCTTAGCCTTCTCCGAAGCTCGTTATCAGCCGTGGCAACTATTGCATCACGCAACCTGGTCGCAAGCTCTATTATGGCGTCATCAGCCGACAAACCAGTCCCAACTACTCTGCACCCCCTCTTCGCTAATGCCTCGAGAGCTAGCCTAGCCGCGCGGCGCTGGTGAAGAGACTTATCACTCGATTTTGCTATTCTCTCTAGCTCCTCAACAACGCTTCGAGGCACAATGCACTCGGGCTTGGATAGGAGAAGCTCATCTATTTCATCAAAAACCTGGACACCATTGTAGAGAAGCATGAGAATACTCGTGTCAAGAATTACTCTCCTTATTCGCGCACTATACCCCATCCCACGAGCCTCCAGCGCCCCATGACCTGCCTCGAAATAGCGACACGCGCGCCATCCCAAGCGACTACTGGTCTTCGTAGAGCCACCTCCATTTCGTCCTTGGAAAGCCTCGTTATTATTCCAAGAGTCACAGCTGTACCGACTGTTAGCATTACTATCTCACGCTGTCTCATAGGCGGGACCTTTACGAGTTCCTTGGTCCCAACCACTCTCTCGAGCATCTTGTACTCTATCCTAAGAGTATTCATTACTGGCGGAACTTGTCCTGGTTTACCGACAACGTTACCGACAAGATTATCTGCCTTCGTTATTGCCGGATCAAGCTTTGTACCAACCGCCACAAGACCACCCGGCCTAGCCTCCTCTACCTCCAGCTCCCCGAAGCGTAGACTCACTACCTCAGTAACTACTGGTTCGTATCTTACACGTCCGCGCTCCTCGACACGTATACCGGGGGCTATCTCTATCTCGTCGCCTACGCGTAGCACACCCTGCATTAGGGCACCTCCCACAACACCACCTCTTAGTTTCTCTACTGGGGTACCTGGCTTGTTAACATCGAAGCTACGCGCAATGAACATGAGCGGGGGCTTGGAGGGGTCACGCTTAGGCGTTGGCAGGAAGTATTCCATAGCCATGAGCAAAGCATCAATATTTACTCTATGAAGAGCACTCACTGGTATTATTGGAGCATTCTCCGCAAATGAGCCCTTAAGGAACTCCTTTATCTCACGGTAACTCTCTCGAGCACGCTCAGGTGTAACAACGTCAACCTTGTTCTGTACAACGACTAGGTCATGTACACCCACTATGTTGAGCGCTACAAAGTGCTCGCGAGTCTGCGGCTGGGGGCAACGCTCATTTGCGGCAATAACTAAGAGAGCGCCATCCATGAGGGCTGCTCCGGAGAGCATCGTGGCCATGAGTATCTCGTGGCCAGGTGCATCAACATAAGAGACCTTGCGCAACAGCTTAGGAACGGTGCCCTCGGGGCAATTCTCTGGGAAGGGTTGATAAGCCTCAGGAGATTCGGCTCCTTCACAATACCATATTTCGCCCTCAGCATATCCCAGCTTGATAGTCATTCCTCTCTTAAGCTCTTCGCTGTGCTTAGCTGTCCACACACCAGTCAATGCTTGCACGAGTGTCGTCTTTCCATGGTCGACGTGACCAGCTGTGCCAATGTTCATCTCTGGCTGGCGGCGTCGCTGAGCCTCAATCTCGTCCATATCGAACTTAGCCACAGCAACCACCCCGGCATCATTCGCTAGGATAAGCACCCCTATAAGAACGAAACGAGTATGCAGAAACCATGACCTTGACAGCCAAGAACAGAGCCCACATACTGGGTCCTAATCGAAAAACTTGAAACAGAAAAAGACCCACTTTTTGTGAAACTACGGAAAATAGCTGAACAGGGTTACTTGTTTACTTCCCCTCCTTCGGATATATTATCACTGTGTTTATCTGGACAGTATCATGTGTTATTGTGTTGCCTCTCACTGTTTTCCTTCGGCGCTCGCCTTTCTCTCGGGGATGGAAGCCCGGTGGACCTGATAGGAGAACCTTCTTCTTTACCGGGCCTGGTAGTGTCGGTAGCATGGGGAACCCGCTGTTATCGCTTCCGCCTCTTATTTCTAGCTTATAACCACTTAGACCTACCAGGGAGCCGTCGAACTGGTCGCCTATCTTTAGGCCTATGAGTTGATCAGCCTCTGGACTTGTTATCGTTATTTGCCAGGCCTTTGCGCGGAAAGCTACGCCCTCGGCCTCCTCGGCCCCTATTGCGTCGCCCAGCCACTCTAGGCTTACACGTACCTCATCAACTGGTACTGAGTCATCCTGTACCACGCGGCATGTATGTTTAATCTTCTTCTCCTCCTTCCTTATGCGTATCGTTATTATGCCGTGCTCTGCTCCCAGCTTCTTAACAAGCTCCGGGCTAGCTTTACAGGTAGGCAGCTTTCTCTGCGATTTCTCGTCGTCGCCGAATGGTATTTCCTCGTCTCCCTTTATCTTGACCTTAACCTCTGGTATATCTGCTCCAGCTTTAGGGTCCGAAATCACTACCTTAAACTCAGGCACAGCTTTACACCCCTAGCAGGTTCATCCCCGGGCCCTTCTAGGGGCCCAGCATCCCCTTCACGGCAAGAGCCGGGTAGGGTTAAAATAACTAGTAGGCCCCGAAAATATTCGGAGTATTTATGGGACAAGCTGATGCTTTACCCGGATGGGAACTTTAATTAATTGTATGTAGCAGCGAGCTTTAGTATCCGGGGAATTACTGCAATGAGCACGCATCAAAGTAGTAAACAGGAAAAGAGGCTCAGGCAGCCAATAGTCGTCGTGCTCGGGCACGTTGATCACGGCAAGACGACGTTGCTTGACAAGATTAGAGGGACTGCTGTTACTGCTAGGGAGCCTGGGCTTATAACTCAACATGTTGGTGCTAGCCTTGTCCCTGCCAGTGTTATTGAGAAGCTCGCCGAGCCGTTGAAAAAGCTTATACCGTTTAAGCTTGTCATACCGGGACTCTTGTTCATAGATACTCCTGGCCACGAGGTTTTCACTAATCTCCGGCGCCGTGGCGGGAGCGTTGCTGATTTCGCTATACTAGTCGTGGATATTAATGAAGGATTTCAGCAACAGACCTACGAGTCTATAGAGATTTTGCGTCAGAGACGTGTACCTTTCATAGTTGCTGCTAACAAGATTGACAAGATACCTGGGTGGAGGCCTCACCTTGACGAGCCGTTTCTCTTCTCCTATCGTAAGCAGACACCTAGGGTCCAGGAGGAGCTTGAGAGACGCCTATGGGACAACGTGATCGCTAAGCTCTATGAGCAGGGATTCCAGGCTGATAGGTTTGACCGTGTGAAGGACTTCACGAAGATGGTAGCCGTCGTCCCTGTCTCAGCTAAGACTGGCGAGGGCATTCCAGAACTCCTTGCTGTTCTTGCTGGGCTTACTCAGCGTTACCTGCAGCACCGCCTTCGCTTCGCCGAGGGACCCGCTAAGGGCGTTATATTGGAGATTCGGGAGCAGCCCGGCCTAGGCACCGCGGCCGACGTCATAATATATGATGGCGTGTTGCGTAAGGGCGACATAATAGTAACGGGTGGGCTTAAGGGCCCAGTAATAACCCATGTGAGAGCATTGCTAATGCCGAAACCGTTGCAAGAGATACGCGTAGCTAAGAGGGAGCTAGAGCCCGTTGAGGAGGTCTACGCGGCGTCAGGTGTACGCATCGTAGCTCCGGGGCTTGAGGAGGCTGTGGCAGGCGCTCCCCTACTAGTTGCGAGAGACGAGGAGGAAGCCAAGAGACTAGCTACCCAGGTCATGAAAGAGATAGAATCGTTGAGAATCAAGACGGACAAGGAAGGCGTCGTGGTCAAGGCCGATACGCTTGGAAGCCTTGAAGCACTTGTAGAGACGCTACGTAGGAGGGGCATACCTATCCGATACGCTGACGTGGGCCCCGTGGCTAAGAGGGACGTAATAGAGGCCGTGGCTAGCAAGGAGATAAACAAGTTCTATGCAGTCATACTAGCGTTCAACGTGAAAACTCTCCCAGAGGCAGAGCAGGAGGCCAGGAAGCACGGAATCAAGATATTCACGCATAACGTGATCTATAGGCTTCTCGAGGACTTCGAGAACTGGTACAAGGAGCAAATAGAGGCCGAGAAGAGGAAGGAGTTAGAGCAACTAATTAGACCCGGAAAGATAAGAATTATCCCCGGCTACGTATTTAGGAGAAGTAACCCCGCAATAGTTGGTGTCGAGGTGCTCGGCGGAGTAATAAAACCCGGATACCCCGTAATGAGGGAGGACGGCAAGCGCATAGGAACAATAATGCAGATACAGGATAGAGGAAAAACCGTGCAAGAGGCTAGAGCCGGAATGGCTGTCGCTATATCAATTAGGGGCCACGTACTCGTTGGCAGACACATAGATGAAGGCGACGTGCTTTACACAGATATACCAGAAAAACACGCTATACTATGGCAGACAAAGTACAGAAATGAGCTAAGCGACGACGAGAAAATGGTTCTCAAAGAAATACTAAAGATTAAGAGGAAACAAAACCCTGCCTTCGCTATAACACTCTAGGTACTAATAACGTATCCCTGCCCATTTTCTCCTCTGGGTTCGCCCCTATTGCTGCGAGAAGTTAGTGAGCTGGCTAAGAGAATAGAGCGTACTATTGAGCCCCTAAGTGCTATAATTGCTGGATCCGATGCCGAGAAGGAGGTAGTGAGCACTCTAGTGCAGTTCCTTGAGCAGCTAAGCGGGATAGAGTACCGAGTCGAGAACATCTACGTTAGAACCTGGACACCAATCAAGGCTTTCCTCAGCGTTTGTGGAGCCGAGTACCCTGCAAGGCTATGGCCTCGGTGTACAAGTGGCTCAGAGGTTATTGAGGCACGCGTAATTGGGCTCGAGGAGGCTTTAGCCGATTCTCGTAGTTTGCAGGGATATGCTGTCCTAGTACCTTTATCCAGGGTTGCCGAGCTGCGCTCTATTTACTCGCTCCTAGCTAAGCGCAAGCCTAGCTTACTAGTACTACGCGGCGACAATGGAACTAGGCTTGCGCTTACCGAGGCCCCATTTACCTTGACTCATTTCTGTGCAGCAGGTACCCCGGTAGTCTCTGTTCCTGAGAGAGTTGCTAGAAGCCTCCTCAGCTGTGAGAAGGCGAAGCTAGTCTACCAAGATGAACGTAGCCGGGCCGAAAGCCCCCTTATAGAGGCATGGAGCAGGAGGAGGGAGGCTTCATTACTAGTAACAACCAGCGTTGATAGCCTAGGAAGTCCCCGGGGCCAAGTCTGGGGCCTCGTAGCTGCGCTGAGTCTTTTCGCGGAGCTTGTGAGAAGCAGTATAGGCGCTAGACTAGCCATACTTCCCGCGAGCCAGCTTGGTGACCCGGTTCATCCAGGCTATGTGGTAGGGTATGGAGCAAGAATGTACTCGAAGATACTGGGAGAGAATCCTCTCGGGGACACTACCGCGTTATCGGTCCACATCGTGCCGAGCAGCAATGTCCCCGGCATAGTGCATCCAGCTTACCTTGGGCTAGGGAGGGGCAAACGCCTAGAAAGTATGGAGGAGCTCCAATGGAGTAATGCTACGCCATTTATGCTACAGGGGTTCCCCTCCATCATCCTAGGTGTATCGCCTAGCCATGGCATAGAGAATCTGGAACCAGTAAGGAGCCTAGTAGCGTGGCTTAGAAGCCTAGTAGCTAATTGGAGCAGCTTAGTTGATAGCTGTACTGGTTTCTTCTATGCTAAGGCGCTCGAGAGGCCGATGCCTAGGCTTCATAGTGTTGTGTATAAGCTTAGACGTATTGCTGAGAAGTCCATTGACAGAGGAGATTTTCTCAGCGCTGTCTCGGCCTGCAGGGTTTTGATAAGGGTTGCCTATCGCTTCATGAGCTTGTCCAATGGAGTGCCTAGGCTCGGTGTTACCCTATTTCCACCGCTTGGCTGCATTGAAGAAGGGTTACGGGATTGCCATGACGTTGAGACCGGGGCCCGAATTGCACTAGGCGAGGAAAACAAGGAGGTGTACAGCGTTGCTGCTAGTTATCTCGTTGATAGCCTAGAGAGGGTCTACGAGGAGTACTATGTGCGAGGCTTCTTCGCGAATGGATCCTTATAGAGTATTTCCTTCGCAATTTCCCTCGCTAGCTGCCATGATATTAGCCCCTTGCTATAATCTACTAGCCTCTTCGAATACTCGTCTCGCGCTGTCTCAAGCCCTATGCGTATGTATCTCTCGATGCCCTGGGCCGGGAGCCAAATGAGTGCGTCTAAGTTAATGCTTGGGATACCAGATATGAGCGATACTTTTCCCCACGCCTTGGCGGCGAGGCCGCGTAATCGCTGAAATATGGTATCGGGTGGGGCCTCTACTATACCTGATGTGGAGGAGAGTAGGGCAACCCGTCTATCAACGGGCAGTGGTATCTTGTCAGCATTCTTTACCTCTATGCCTAGTGCCTTGAATGCGTAGTAAGCCATTTTGGCTGCAAAGACTATTGTCTTTTCAATGGGCTTTGCGCCAAGACTTCTAGATATACTTTCTACGAGGAGCCATAGATCTCTGTACTTGTCCGGTTCCATGTATATCGTTCTGAGGAGGCTACTCGCTTTCCTTATCCTTGATATTTTCTGCTCCCTCATCATCTTATTGCCCTTGCTTTGGCCAAGGAAGCTTCTCATAAATGAGTATACGTCTCTAGAGCATCCATTGGTTACAACGTATTCTGCGAACTCTGCCCAATACTTCTCCCCTTGTAAGCTAAGCCTATAGCTGACTAGCGCGTTTGCAACGACTAGCGCAACGCCGCTCTTCCCACAAATATCGAGGATTTTCTTTACAGCAGTATATTGCGGGTCATTCAACTCTATCATGTCCACAGCATGGCGCGGCACAAGTGCTAGCACATTGCCTAGGCGCTTTATGCGCTCCTCGTTAAGCAGCACACTCATAGGTAGCAGCCTCTATGAGTAGTTAGGCTCTATACCCGCTCTAAGCCCTGAGGGTAATAATTCTTAAGGAGAAAGACTGCTATAACCCACTTGCTAGAGGCCAGTGATGACGAACACCGAGGCAGAGCCCTGCTAAGAGGCCATGAGCGGGGTCGGCGTCACTGAGGCCCACCTTAGGCTAGATTATTACCCCGGGGGCTTCACCGCGTAGAATAGCAGTAACAGCTTATGCCACTGTTTAGGAACTGCGCTACCTAGGGGAGGGATTAGGAATGAGGAGTACTATAGTGACACATACTGATCTAGACGGTGTGGCAGCTGCTGCCATATACTTACGGCTACTTGGTGGTGAGCTAGGCGTAGACACCGACATAGTGTTTACCGAGCCATACAAGCTTCACAAAACTCTCAGCAACTTGCCGAGAGGCACTAAGAGACTAGCTATAATGGATCTTGGACCTAACGCTGGTACGTTTAATGATATTGTGCACAGGCTAAGAGAGCTTAGGAGTCTAGGCATTATTGTTGAGTGGTATGATCATCACAGGTGGAGGGATGACTGGGTAAGGGAGCTAACACTCCTTGGTGTAAGAGTACACGTTGATGCCTCTACTTGCGCCGCAGGTGTTGTGGCCAGGTATGCACCTAGCGAGCTTGGTGCTGAGATAGACGAGTTCGTTGAGAAACTTGTTTCTGCTACTTGTGCAGCTGATCTATGGGTCTGGGATGATCCCTGGGCGCCTAAGCTTTATCGAGTCGTAGGTAGGTATAGAGGAGCGAAGGCTGATGAGTGGCGGCGTAGGCTTGTGAGGGGCTTCTCTGAGGGCTCTCTATGGTGGCCTGACTTAGATGAGGCGCTTGATGATTATGTGAGGCGTGAGCTTGAGGGCTTTGAGAAGAATTTGCGGCGAGCACGGGTACTAGATGTGAATGGGTGCAGGATAGTCTTTGTATTGAAGGAGCCAGGGCCTCCTAATACAAGTATACTTGGAAATAGCCTCCTGTATCGCTACCAAGCAGACATCGCCGTTATAGTTAGGAAACGGGGCACGGGACTCAGCCTGCGCTCAACTAGTGTCAATGTACAACGATTAGCCTATGCCCTGGGGGGAGGCGGTCACCCGAGAGCTGCTGGAGCACCACTCAACCTCGGCCTACTTAAGAGAATTCTCTCCACTATATGGCCAAGCGTAAGGCTGAAGCATGCACAAACCCTTGTTACAAACGCGTTGAGGTCTCTTGGAGGATGCAACGCGTTACGGGAGTAGACCTCGCAGCCAAGTCTTCCAATCCCACCGGGATAGCTGTACTCGACGTTAGAGAGAGGAAGTTCTTAGCCATAGGACATGTATACACCGATGATGAAATATTAGATGTTGTAGCCTCGACTGATAGCTCGATAGTAGTTATTGATGCTCCTCTCTCCTTTCCGCCTAGGGGATTGGCTTTCCGCAAAGTAGAGCTAGAGGCTATTAGGAGAGGGGCTAGGCTCTTACCTCTAACAATGCCTGCTATGAGAGTGCTCGTTGAGAGAGCCGTTAGGCTCGCTGCTAGATTGCGGCGACTAAGGGTCTCTATTTACGAAACTCATCCATGGAGTGCGCTAAGGCTGAGCGGGTGCTCGTTTCACGAGCTTCTAGAACGACTCAGAATAGCTAGCATCGAGGGAGGGCTTAGTAAACATGAGAGGGATGCTGTTATTGCTGCTTTGGTTGGGCTTTGTGTGCTAGAGGGTTGTGCTGAGCGCTTTGAAGCAGGTGGTGATGTCTTGTTTTTGTTGGAGAAGATTTGCTGAAAAAGAATCTTTAACATGTGTAAAAGTAACACTGAGTATACTACAATATCCCGGATGAGGGAAAGGAAGGACTTAAAACCCTCTCCATCACAATACTTCTACCACGGTGAAGAAGGCTTGGCGAAGATTCGCGTCTGGATTGACCGAGACCAATGCATCGCCGACATGGTGTGTGTAAGCCTCTGCCCAGACGTATTCGAGATGAGCGAGGAAGACGGAAAGAGCCAAATCGTAGCCAAGTGGCGCACTGATCCAAACAATGTAGGCGAGGGCGTTGTCCCGGAGGATCTTAAGGACTGTGTACAGTCAGCCGTTGAGAGCTGTCCAGTCTCAATAATACACA
>JALVKZ010000163.1 GCA_027033675.1 Pyrodictiaceae archaeon
GGTAAGGGCGGTAGCCTCCCTCCCTCCGGAGGGGGCTCCGCCGCCGCCGGCCCCGCGGGACGGGGGTCATTGGTCAGCCAGGGCCACTGAGGGGGCCAACACCACCAACACGGGTTACTGGCCCCCGCGTTGCGCCCAGCTTCGGGCGTGGGGGAGGGCGAGCCCCCGGCCCTACCCGCGCGGAGCCCTCTTCGGCGGCGCTTAGTGCCTCTTGGGTTTCTCCTTGTGGTTTCTCTTAAGTGTGTAAGGGGGTTTATGGTTTTGGTTACTCTGCTATACTGGTTATCCACGAGGCTACGTCTATGGCGGCGTAGCTTAGCAGGGGGCCTAGGCTGGGTACTGTTTTCTGCTTTGCGTAGTCAACTGTGTTGTCTACTAGTTTGCCGGGAAGGATTGCGAGGGGTATTACGGAGTCAGCCTCGGTATCGGGTATAGGGTCTGTTGTTTTTTGCAACATTACTACTTCGGGGCTGTATCCGTGCAGCATCATTATCCTAGTCAGTACCTGTAGATCCATGTTCTGGAGCTGTTTTGCTCTCCTGGCTCTTAGCGCTACTAGTAGGGGCCTCTTAGCATTGATTCTCGCTAGTTGCCTCGTGATGCTAAGCGCGAGCAGGTATGGTGGCAGTATTTCTGGCTTGCAGCCTCTCTCTATAAGTTCTAGCCAGTGTCCGCCCCTTGTAGGTAACAAGAGTAAGTGCTTGTGCGTATCCCTGCAATCGTCCATAGTAACATTGTCCAATTGCTTCAAAATTAATGAGCACTCGCAATGATTCTCTACAAGCCTTCTTAGCTCTGCTAGCAGCTTTGATGCCTCAGAGAGGTTACCAGGCCTATGGAATATCACTAGCACGTGCCGAGGTATGGTCTGTCACCAGGCCCTTAGGAGCACAGAGGGTAGCGAATTAATCTGCAGGGGACTTAGCATCTCTTATTGGCAGGAGAGGGTGGGATAAGGTATGCCTCTTTTTCCTCAAACAAGGCCACGTAGGCTCCGCCTAACGAAGGGCATACGTGACCTAGTAGCCGAGACGAAGCTAAGCATAGATGACCTAATTATGCCCATATTCGTCAAGGAGGGCTTGGATAGACCGGAGCCTATAGAGGCCATGCCTGGCTACTACCGCTACCCAGTAAGCGACGTTGTCAAAGTCGTGGGAGAGGCTCTCGAGAATGGTGTTAAAGCATTCCTGTTATTCGGTATACCGCTGCCCGAGAAAAAGGATCACCTAGGCTCAGCAGCCTATGATCCCAATGGCCCAGTCCCCCAAGCGATTCGGCTTATAAGGAAAGAGTTTGGCGAAGAACCCGTAATCTTCACGGATGTATGCATATGTGGGTACACAAGCCATGGGCACTGCGGCATACCCGTTGAGAAGCATGGGCGCAGCCTCATAGACAATGACTCAACACTCGACGTTATCTCCCGGATGGCCGTGGTTCACGCGGAGGCTGGCGCGGACTTTGTTGCCCCCTCCGGGATGATGGATGGAATGGTTGGTGCCATAAGAGAGGCGCTTGACGACGAGGGCTACACAGAGGTAGGCATTATGAGCTATGCTGTGAAATATGCTAGCGGGTTCTATGGCCCGTTCCGCGAGGCTGCTGACTCAGCGCCGCGTTTCGGGGATAGGCGTAGCTACCAAATGGATCCACGCAATGCTTACGAGGCCATTAAGGAGGCCTTCCTTGACATAGAAGAGGGCGCTGACATACTGATGGTTAAGCCAGCACTGGCCTACCTGGATGTGATCAGGCTTGTGAAAGAGAATTATCCGCACTACCCACTAGCAGCGTACAATGTTAGCGGCGAGTACTCAATGGTCAAGGCGGCTGCGGAGAAGGGCTGGATAGATGAGAAACTGGTCACGTTTGAGATACTGACTGCTATAAAGAGAGCCGGGGCAGACATAATAATAACCTATCATGCTCTTGATGTGGCTAAGTGGCTCCGTGAAGGCTACTCGCCATTCTAGATCATTGGAGCATTCTTTGCCGAACAGTATTTTTAACAATGGGAGCCTTCTAAAGGGGGATATGGCCTTTCTAGTTTTCTCATGGGTGGCTGAATGGAGCGGTACCCGGTGCTTCGCTCCGGTGATGTAACGGGATATGTGTTATCCTCGGCTGACTTTACACTAGTCTTTAGCAACGATGGTAGACTGCTTGGCTCATACATGTGGGTTAGCCCTGATCGCGCCTTATTCATTAGCGGTTTCGTTAGAGGCGGCGTCTTGGAGATAGGTAGTGTTAGGATAGAGTATGCACGCCTCGTAGAGGATATTCCATGGCCCTTTGCCTACGTTGTCCGTGATCTGCGTAGCTATGTGGAGTGGGTGGCACGTAGTTACGGCGAGGGGCTCCGAGGCAAAACTATTATGGTTAATTTTAGCGGGGGAAAGGATAGTGCATCAGTTCTGAAAACAGTTGTGGAACTCTCAGAGATTATTAAGGATATGAGCGTCTATGCTGTTTATAGCCATGTATCTTTTCTCGAGGCTGAGCGAAACATAGACTTCGCGGTAAAAGCGGCTGAGCGTATAGGCGCGGAGCTAGAGGTAGTCGAGGCCGATAGGAGCCTTATGCGCAAGAGACTGCTTGAAGAAGGGTTGCCGTTCCGCGGGAGGCGATGGTGCACGTACATGAAGCTTCGCCCAATAAAGCGGCTAAAGAAGCGTAGAAGACCCCATGTGGTAGCTGACGGCGATCGCATGACGGAGGCATTTAAGAGATTTTACAGGCTTTATCACATGTCGCCGCGTATGCCGCGCCTCTATAGTGGTGGTAGGTTTAGGCCAATATACGTGTGGACACTCCTCGACGTTGTAAAGGTTGTGCGTGAGAACGGGGTTGTTCACCCTGATTACCTAGATGGTTTGCCGCGTGTAGCTTGCACGTTCTGCCCATACAAGTCGCTACATGAACTAGGGGAGCATGTCTTCGGCCTTGTAGAGGATCCGGGCCTGATAGAGGATGCTATACGTGTTAGCTATAAGAGGCGCTATGAGCAGGAAGGAATACCGTGGGAGGACTACAGGGAGCAACACTTATGGCGGTTTCACCCCATCCTAGCCAGGAAAATGTACCTAGCAAAGACGATGCTTGAGCGTCAGCGACTAGAGGAGCTTAGTGGGAAAAGCGTTGAGGAGATGTATCGGAGCCTATGGGTAGAGGACTTACCAGAGGCGCCAAGTGTCTCGCCGGAGGAGGCCGTTAGTGTCATAGCCAAGACCGTCCTAGAGGCATATGAGAGGGCTGTAGCGCTTGCTGAGGAGGCGACCAAGATAGTTAGGAACGAGAAGAATGAAGGAGAAAGAGAAGAGGCCCAGAGAGCTTGAAGCCAATCTACAAGTGCAGGGTATGTGGCGCTTACACAGAGGAGCCTATTCACTGCGGGAAACCAGCCCAGCTCTTGCTTACGCCGCAGCAAAGGCTTCGCCTAAGCAAGTTAATGAGCGCGCTGCTAAGGCACATACCCTGGGAGGCGGGGCTACAACTGGACGAGGAGGGCTGGGTTAGCGTCCATGAGCTAGCAAGGGCTATTAGGGAGAGATGGCGTAACCGTGAGCAATACCAATGGGTTACCCCCGAGCACATAGTGGCTGTTGCGCTTCTCGATCCCAAGGGACGTTTCCAGCTCCGAGACAATGACCGCTTCATAAGGGCCAGCTACGGTCATAGCGTGTCTATTAGGCTAGGGCACCGGGAGTTATCCCTAGACGAGGTACCTCTAGTACTATATCATGGAACTATTGCTCAGCGAGTCCCGAGTATATTGAGAGAAGGACTTAAGCCCATGAAGAGGATAGCAGTCCACCTAACCCACAGCATTGAGGACGCAATAGATACTGCAAAGAGGCATGGTAGGGACATTGTGGTTCTTCTTATTGATACTAGGTGTCTTTATCGCAAGGGCTACCGGGTCTCTAAGGCTGGTAAAACAGTCTATCTCGTAGAGTATGTGCCTCCGGATTGCATAAAGATACTAGAAGGGGCTT
>JALVKZ010000164.1 GCA_027033675.1 Pyrodictiaceae archaeon
ACAAGGCTCTTTGTCCTAACGTTTCCTAAGGGGTATGGCATGAACCCACTGGGGTACACAGTACCGTCGTACGCGATAAAGATTATCCCCTTACCGTCACGTGTCCCCGTAGTAGCTACCATAGGCCGTGTCCTTGGTTCTCCTAGTAGTTCCTTGAGCCTATTATACAAGTAGTCATAGAGCTTGCCTAGTCTAAAGAACTTCCTATAATCGATATCCCTGGACTCCAAAATAAGGCGTGTCAGAGCTACTCGCCTAAACATTGGGCCCTCTGTTGTTCTTACAACTATGCCGTATTTCGATACATCGTATAAGAAGTTGCTAACATCCTCCCACTCCTGCGGTGTTAGATCTAGTTCCTTTTGTGCACGACCGACGGGTATAAGGTAGAAGACCTCCCACGTCCTAATACCTATATCGTTTAATAACCTAGCGATATCTGCCAAGTCTCTGGCATTATCACGCATTACGGCTGTATTTACTTGTACACGTATACTTTTATCCACCATTTGCTTAAGTATGTTAACTGTTCTTTGGAAGTGACCCGGTATACCCCTAATATTGTCGTGGATCTCTGGTCTGCTTCCATCAAGGCTTATACTAACACTTATTCCCCTAGACTCTATCTCGTCAAGAGAGTTCTCTAAGATATCCGTCACGGCTGGAGCTAATGCGACCCTTATCTTCCTTTCAATCGCATAGTCTACTAGTTCCCAAATATCCTTGCGCATTAGCGGGTCTCCACCGGTGAATACTAGTATTGGGCTTGGTTGACCGAACCTTGCTACGTCGTCTATCAGTTTCTTGCCTTCTTCTGTATCTAGCTCACCTGGTAGCGGGTTGAGTATCGCGGATGCTCTGCAATGCTTACAAGCCAGCTTACAGGCCTTGGTTGTCTCCCAGAATACTAGTAAGGGCTTTTCGTCAAAAGGCCATCTCGTGGCGCTATGCATACTGGTACCCTCTATCCATGATGTAAACACTTGTTTAAGCTGAGACAATCTTATATAATTTTTCGCTGAATGATTTGCGCGGATGATGAGGCTAGACGACGCAGAGTTTTATCAATGAAGAGGCGCTGGGGGCTGAGCACCTAGCTCTATGGAACTAGTCTCTCTGGGTCCCTTGGCAACAGCCTTGCCTCCCTAATATTGACGAGACCAAGGAACTGCATTACTACACGCTCTAGCCCTATTCCGGCACCTCCGTGGGGCGGTGCACCATAGCGGAACATAGCTAGGTACCATTCAAAGTTCTTCGGGTTAAGACCCTTCTCCTGAAGCTGGTTAACGAGTACCTCGTAGCGATGCTCACGCTGTCCTCCTGTAGCTATCTCTAGCCCACGGAATAATAGGTCAAAACTATATGTCCAATCGGGTTCATCGCTCTTCTTCATCGTATAGAATGGGCGAACCTTCCAGGGATACTCCGTGACGAAAACTAGGGACGAACCATACTCTTTGAGCACTATTTCTCCGAGCTTTCGCTCAGCCTCGCTGCTTAAGTCCTCGCCTTCTTCTATGTTTACCCCTGCACTCCTTAGGAGCTTATAGGCCTCACGTATTGTTATTCTCGGTATACTGCGCGGCACCTCCATTAAAACATCGGAGAAATACTCTTGAACTCTATCCTTATACTTTCCTAGGGCCGACCTTATCATTGACAGCACGGCATTCTCCGCCACTTTCATCACATCCTCGTAGCTGTCTATGAACCCCATCTCGAAGTCCACACTTGTGTACTCAGTTAGATGCCTAGTAGTGTGATGCGGCTCCGCCCTAAAGGCAGGACCTACCTCAAACACCTTCTCGAACCCGGCTATTACGCCCATTTGCTTATAGAGCTGCGGCGACTGCGCCAAGAATGCTGGACGATCAAAATATACTATGCTAAAAACCTCTGCTCCGCCCTCGGTAGCAGCACCAACTATCTTAGAAGTATAGATCTCGACGAATCCGCTGCTGTGGAAGAATTCTCGAGCAGCTCGAGCCATCTCTGCTTCAACAAGGAATATGAGCTGGTTCCGGGGATGACGTAAATCAAGGAAGCGCCAATCAAGTCTCTTTGCAAGGGTCGTCTTACTTGGGTCTTTTATATCAATAGGTAGTGGCTCTGCCCTCGAATATACTACGAGTTCCTCAACTACTATCTCTCTACCACCAAGCGCAGCCTTGCTCTCAACAAGAGTTCCTCTAGCCCCGATAACGCTCTCCGGTGATAACTTCTTTGCTTCCCTCCAAGCTGTTTCGGACACGTTTTTCTTTACAACCAGCTGCATTTTACCGGTTCTATCCCTAAGCACTACGAATACCAGCTTGCCGTGTACTCTTATTGTGTCAACCCAACCTGCTACGACGTATTTTTTCCCTATCTTTGCGTTCTGAAGTAGCTCTGCAATGTACCTTCGTTCAGCAAGCCGTATAGTCATTCCCGCACCCGGACTAGAGCCACAGCACGGTACCTTTAAGACTTAATTCTCAAAGAAGGTGCTAAGCCTGTCACGCTAGCGCCAGAGAACAAACCATACGAACAATATATGTGGCTGTTAACTCTAAGCTAAAGCTATAAGGATACGTAGTTATCTTTTCTCATACTTTATTTCATTTACGAACTCGTCTACACTACGATAGATATCTA
Source organism: Pyrodictiaceae archaeon (assembly GCA_027033675.1). GTDB lineage: Archaea > Thermoproteota > Thermoprotei_A > Sulfolobales > Pyrodictiaceae > Pyrofollis. The sequence continues at coordinate 2,638 of JALVKZ010000164.1, forward strand.
GAAGCTCTGTATCAGATACCTCCTCTTCTATTGTTTGTCTAGAGGCTTGCCGTATTATAGCTACTATCTTCGCATTTACGCTTGACGCCACTTTTGCCGATTCAGAGACCTTCTTTAACAATATCTTCTCCTTTGACGCACTCAGGACTATAACCATTTTTTCCTTATCTACACGGGCAACAGCATCTGATGGCGCACGCTTTGTCTCGACGAGTTCTCCTCCTAAATCCTTGATAGCACTTAATAACCTCTCTAGGCGAGAGCTAATATAGCGGCGCTGCTTAGGAATATGGCGGTTCTTTTCTTCCTCTTCAAGGATATTTATTGGGCGAAACACCCTGTCTCCGAACACTTCCATTAGCCGCAGAGCTGTTTGTAGCGATACATCTGTTTCTTCTCTTTCATACATGTATACGGCTCTGCGACTCACACTGAGCAAGGCCGCTAAGTCACCTAGTCCATAACCTTTACGTTCTCTCTCAGCGCGTAGTTTCTCTCCGTCAACGCGCATGTAGTAATTACCTTGTCTCTTCACCACATATATCGAGTTTCCAAGTGTTGATCTGAGGCCACCAACCCCAACTATGAATATGCCCGACTTCTCGTGTGCAACAATGTCGTCTATTTCTTCACCATTATCATTATTAGCTACGACCAGGCCAGCTGCACCTAGGATATTACTACAATCTCTTAGCTCGCTAAGCTCGCCTGGCCTTAGGTCACTAGTATCGTTAACTACCTTTATCATCAATGGTTTTCGTTCTTCGTGTGATGCAACAACGTCTATACTTCTCTTGTTGTGGTCCTCCGGGTATACTATGCGCTGAACCCGGTACCCATGTATTGTAAGCAACCGTATTGTGTCATCAAGCACGCTGCTTATCTTATTCACGGTTCGCTTGCCCCGCCTTCCCCGTTAAAGTTATATACTATAGATACCATTATAAGAGTTTTAAAAAGTGAGAGCAACTTATGCATTTCTATATCACGTATCTCCCATAGTTCTCCCGCCAAGCTTCCGTGAAAAATATAATGAAGAGCACGAGCAGCCCATGTATCAGGCTTTACTAGTTCAAAGTACCTGTTAGCACCGCTTCTTCTATACAAAAATACCCACGGGAACTTTACCAACCTATGAATATACCAAGGCAATATCCTTGCCATTCTCTCTAGTTCATCCTTATCAAAGCTATGAAAAATACCAGAGACTAAGTACACGCCTGGATCAGGGGATTCTAATAGTTCACGAAGACTTCTATACTCGCGAGGAATGTTGTTTTTGAAAAATTGCTTCTCTCTATAAACCTTAGTGTATATTATTCGCCATATTTTATCCGCGCTCATGCTTATTTTGTT
>JALVKZ010000165.1 GCA_027033675.1 Pyrodictiaceae archaeon
GGAGCAACCTAACCCCGGACGCCCGGCGTTCGCGGGGAAGCGGGGTGAGGCAACAGCCAGGATAACCGCTGTGGGGGCCAACACCACCAACACGGGGGCCGCGCGGGCCCTCGGTATAGGCGCGATTCTCCTAATTACCCCCTTGCTGCTAGTTACCCATAAATGGCCCGGGTGTCGCCCGGCGACGGCGCCGCGTAACGGCGCTGGGATGATGCCGGGTATCCGTTCCAGGCCGCCCCTCTTAGCGGGGCACATCTCTTTCTCGTAGTTATTTTAGTAAGAAGAGGATAGTGGGCAGGGGATAATCTGTTCTCTATGCACATGCTAGTCTGTTATCGCTATATATTCTGGTAGCCAGGTTAAGAGCTCCTCTATTACCTGGTCGGGGTCTGTTATTTCCTCCACTTCTCCCTCTTCGGCCGATATTATTCCTTGGAGTGCATGGACTATTGCTGATAGTATAGGTGTGTAGGACTCTCTTGTTAGCCTAGAGAGCTTGTCTGCCACGCTGGTTATCTTTTCCCAGGCATTTTCGCCCTCAATTGCTATGCAGAAATCGTCTGGTTCCTCGAGGCCAAAGTGGCACACAAGGTATAGTTTATCGCCAATCCTTACTGCTACTATCCGTGAGCCCCGGTACTCCTCGGCTGCGACCACCTTATCACCCATTCCTTTCTCTATTATCTCGCGTAAAGGAAGTCGCTGGGTTGGTGGGCCGTTTATACTTCCTCTTAGCCTCAGTCCTTTGAGGAGCTCAAGTGCCTCGTAGACGTCATTGTACTTGACTGTTACCTGCATACTCACGGCTTCTTCTCCTCAACTCCGTTGTCTCCGGTATCCTAGGCCTGGGTAGCGGAGTATTTAAGCAGGGTCTTGGCCTCATAGCTTTACTAGCTTGGCTATGAAGAAGCCCTGGGTACGGTGAACATGAGGTAGCATTCTCTGGGTCTTCGGCAGGGCCTTTGGCTTCTCCCCTATTACTGGCTCGGGCTCTGAGAGCTCAGCCTCCATGAGTTCTTGGACCACCCGCCTTATTACCCAGATAGTCTCACTGTGCGTGAGAGTACAAACGCTATAGACTATGGTTGCTCCCCTCGGAGCTGCCTCGAGGATTGATCTGAGCACCCGGTACTGGAGTCTTCGGAAGAACTTGATATCTCCGCGGCTTAGCCACATCTTTACCTCGGGTTCATACTGCAGCCTACCGATGTCACTGCAAGGGGGGTCGATTATCGCTGTATCGATGCGCGAGATGTAGGGGCTACGTGCATCCCCTACAACAAGGTCTATAAGGTATCCTAGTCTTAGCCTCTTGAGGGTATGTCTTGCCTCATTGAGTCTCTTAGCCTTTGCATCACCTGCTATTACATACCTGGCTCCTAGCCATGCTAGGTGGGTGGCCTTTATCGCTGCACCTGCCGTAGGGTCAATGCCTACTCGGCCCTGGGGCTTTGCTACATGCCCTACAAGAGCTGATGCCTTGTCCTGTAAGACGAAGAGGCCTTCTTGGTACTCTCGCGTATGTGGGGCCTTAGAGGCGCCTTTAACTATCATTGCGACATCGTACAAGTCTTTGTCGGGCTCAATTACTATACCGTATCTTGCTAGTCTCGTAGCTAGACTAGCTACACTTATCCCTGGGCTTACTCGGAGCCATCGCGTCGGATCCCTATTAAGGCTCTGGAGGAGCTGGGCAATGTTCTCTATGCCGGCGCTTAGTAGCTCCTCTATTATCCACCGAGGAAAACTGTAGAGTACACTAAGCCTATCAATGCCCCCTAGTCCTTTCACGAAGTCTCTCGGATTAGCGCCACGGAGCTCTAGTAGTTTATCAGTGTCGATGCCTATCTTTGGTGCAAGTTTCCGAGCCCTACTAGGCTTTAGTTTCTCGCTCATCGCCTCAAAGACAAGCACTCTCGCAGTCATCCACTTAACTGAGTGGCTTGGCGGCCCATAGCCCAGGCTTGTAAGTATGTGATCGAGCAATATGTAGTTACGTGCAACTCCTAGGCTTAGTACACGAACTATAGGCTTCATGTAGCCCAGCTCAGGGTTTCTCGAGAAGAATCGTATCGCTACATCGCGTAATGATGTGCGTAGCCGTACCGAGTCCGCCAGTATTATGGCTGCTACCTCCTCTGGCAGCATGCTATCGTACCCTCTCCCCTTGTTCATGGAGGGCTACCTACATGGCTAGCAATATAGTTTTACAAGAGAGGTTGCACCAGTACCTAGCTGAGTGCTAGCTGGGGGAATGTCTAAGGCCTTGTCCTCCGTGGATGAATCCGTACTAGAAAAGGCAATTAACAAGATGCTTAGCGAGGGTGCTAACTACGCTGAGGCCAGATACCACGAGATAAGAAGAACGAGCATATTGCTGATCAACGGGGCCGTCATGGGTGTAGAGCAGAGTGTTCGCTCCGGCATCGCTCTGAGAGCCATAGTTGATGGCGGCCTAGGCTTCGCCTCTACAACCAGCACGAGCACCGAGGCCGTAGAGAAAGCTGCCCTGAGAGCTGTTGCAGCGGCAAAGACCTCCGCAGCAGGCGTGAAGAACCCGATTAGAATGTCTCCTGCAAGACTCGGTAGGGCCAAGTACAGCGTCGCCGAGAAGAAGCCCTTAGAGGACATCGCTATAGGTGATAAGATAGCATCGTTACTCGAGGAATATAGGGCCCTCGTACCCGGGAGAAACGGGTTCAAAGTCCCAAACATAACAATGATTTATACTGATAGTGTAGAGTACAAGGTGCTCGTCACCAGCGACGGCGCCTATGTTGAGAGCCGTGTTCCCCGCGTAGCCGCTATGTATAATCTAGCAGCTGTATATGGCGAGAAAAGAGCTAATCGCTTCGGAGAGCTTGGAGCAAGCGGTGGTTATGAGCGCCTAAAAGAGTTCAAGTTAAGCGAGAAGATACAGGACGACATTAACAGCTTATATATTAGCCTCGTGGAGGCAAAATCTCCTCCTAGAGGCAAATTAGACGTAGTCCTTTCCCCGGAGATCGTAGGACTAATGGTCCACGAATCTGCTGGTCACCCAAGTGAGGCTGATCGCGTTCTTGGCAGAGAGGCCGCACAAGCTGGTATGAGTTTCCGAGCAACCTACAAGGAGGAGACAATAGGAAGCCCTGCCGTGACTGTTGTTGACGACCCGACTATACCTGGGAGTTTTGGCTTCTACCTATATGATGACGAGGGTGTTGCTGCCCGTGAACGAGTCCTCTACGATAAGGGCAAACTAGCTGAGCTGCTTCATAACCGCGAGACAGCCGCTATCTATGGGACTGAGAGTAATGGAGCAGCTAGGGCAATGGATTATTTGAGCGAGCCGATAGTACGCATGGCTAACACCTACATGAAGCCCGGCGACTACAGCTTCGATGAACTAATCGAGGACATAAAGCATGGCATCTATATAAAGAAGTACATGGAGTGGAACATAGACGATATACGTTGGGGGCAGAGATACGTAGGTCTCGAGGCCTACGTTATAGAGAACGGCGAACTCGGGGAGCCAGTAACCAATGTAGCTCTCGAGGTAACCACGAAGGAACTCTATAGCTCCATAGACGCTGTTGGAAAGGAACTAGTTTTCTACGCTGGTCTTTGCGGCAAAGGCGAGCCTCCACAAGGCGTACCCGTCTGGATGGGTGGTCCTCACGTAAGGCTTAGAGGGGTGACCATAAGGTGAGCATAGATCTCCGCGCAGTTGCTGAGAGCATTGCTAATAAAGTGAAGAACCGCGTTGATGAGTATATTGTTAAGCTTGGGGCAGAGAACAAGTTAATGATCAAGTATGCACGTGGCGAGCCCAGCGTTACTCAGTCGTGGCAAACACTGCGCCTAAGCCTATACTTAGCCAAGGCGGGAAGAATAAGTGTTAGTAGCTTTAGCGCCGAGAGGCCCGATGAGATATTGAGGAGAGTCCTGGATAGCCTTGAGCTGCTCAAGCCTTCGCCCTTCTATGCCCCATTACCAGAGCCGAGTGGCGAAAACACGGAATACGTTGATAAGACCATAAAGACCATCGTTGAGGAAGGAGATGCGACGAGGCAGGTAGAGGAGATGGGCTTCAGCGAGCCAGGCGACGTGGCTGGCAAGATAGAGTTCTGGCATCTAAGAGAAATATTACTGGGAAGCAATGGCGCTGACCTAAGACATGAGGCCACCAGCTTCAACGGCTATATCAGGGTATTTGAGGGAGAAAGTAGTGGCCAGTGGAGCTGGACTAGCACCTCCTACAATCCTCTTATCGCGCGTAAAGCGATAGAAAGAGCAGGGGAGCTCGCGAAGCAGTGCGCAAAGCTCCCGAAGCGGCGGATAGAGCCCGGTAAGTACCGAGTACTCTTATCACCCATGGTCGCCAGTAATCTCGTAGAGCACATAGCCATGGCAGCAAGCGCTGGCAGCATGATATTCGGGACAAGCTTCTTCCAGGGAAGAAAACCCGGCGAGAAAGTGCTTAGCGAGAAACTAACACTACTAGACAAGCCACGAGACAACACGCTACCCGGCTTTCGGGGCTTTGACGACGAAGGAGTAGCCACAGCCAATAAGGCGATCATCAGAAAGGGCATACTTGAGACAATTCTCCACAACACGAAGACAGCAAAACTGATGAAGGCAAAGACCACTGGCAACGCTGGCTGGATCATGCCGGCACCATTTAATCTCGAGGTTGAGCCCGGCGATGCTACACTAGATGAGCTGGTATCAGAGCTCCGAAACGGTATCTACATAACCAACAACTGGTACACAAGGTTTCAGAACCACGTAGAAGGAGTATTCTCAACGGTATCAAGAGACGCCGTAATAATATACGAGAACAGCGAGCCCAAGTACTGCACAGAGCGCATAAGAATAGCCGATACAATGCCACGCCTCTTCTCATCAATAGAGCTCATAGAGAAGGAGCAATGGCCTATACAGTGGTGGGAAGTAGAAATACCTACTAGGATATCACACATATTGTTCGCCGAAGTAAATATCTCGCTACCTCAATAACCCTATCCACTATTTTACCCTTTTTATTCCAAGCCTAGGCATCATTAGTGAACTACTAGACAAGCTAACACCTGGCTTGGCCTGAGCAAGTTTTCTATATAACGGTGACCCATACACAAAATCTAAATCTATCTAGGATAAAGACCATTATCAATAATAATTGCAAGAGATGCATCCGGAGGAGCAATTTGCATGACCGCAAGCAGAGCTAAAGAGCTAAGAATGCTATCTTTAACTAGTCCTAGGAGGCTTATAGGACTAATACTAGCAGCTATAGGCTATATACTAAGCCCTCTATCATGGTGGAATGATGGTTTCGTCAATATACCTTTAAGCCTTGCCACTGCCTATGTACTGAACCGCTTCTTCGGCGTTGACCGATTGCTCGGTTTCTATATAGGTTACTTAACAACGAATACTATGGGCATGTTTCTCCTTATTTATGGGGGCAGATTAACTGCTGCAAGGAGGCAAAGCTCTAGGAAGGAAATGGTTACTAGTACTATTGTCAGCCTAGTATACACTGTTATAGCCTCCATCGTGCTACACATTATCGGCCTACTATAGGGTTTCGATTAGCGGCTTCTTGCCGAGATACTCCGCAGCCGTCACTACTCGGACACCCTGCTGCCTCGCATAGCTTAGTACGGGGCTTACTCTCTCACGCCATTTCCTCTCCCTTAGAAGATGATGATCATAGATGATAAGGTATGGATGAGAGTCAATAATCGTTATTGCGTTCTTTATGGCTCTTTCCAAGTTTATGCGGTTAAGCATATACGGGTATAGGTAGGTGGGAGGTCCATCAAGCACAACTATGTCTGGTCTCTTCTCGGCTATGAATACTGCATAATCCTCTATTATTGGCCCCATCACGTCGCTGGTGTAGAATATGTTTGCATTACCTATTTTCGCGTTAAAGCCTACTACCCAGCCAGTCCTATCATACTCCACACCGTGGAACCACGGCTCCGTGAACTCTATTTCTACTCCACAAAGAGTCACCCTTCTCCCATCAGCCCACACGATAACGGTATCGCTACTGACCTCGCTTAGCCACGGGCCCTTGCTCCAAAGACCTGTTAGTTTCCTAAACCACTTTTTGCCCCTTGCCAGGAGCTCCTTTCTCCTCTCCTCATAGCCTGGGAATCTTCTCGAAGAAGCCACTGGGAGAGACTCAAGGGGATCCATGTATTCCTTGCCGCCTGGTTCGGAATAGGTACTACTCGTATCCATGTCTAAGATCTTGGCGAGTTTTTCGTAGAACTCTCTAGCACGGTGCCACTGGCTCTCATTTATATACTCGTTGGGGTTCTTAGCGATTATTGTTTTGCCCTTGAAGAGTTCTAGAGGTAGAAGCGGGTCGCCTGGACGAGGGTGATGATCATAGTGGTAATGGGTTATGATCACGCCTTTTACACGTGTACTTGACAAACGTGCAGCTATTCTTAGTAGTGCTTGTTCTCGTAGCCTCCTCTTCTCTTCATCAGGTAGGGGATAACTGGGCTGCATAGCGGCGGCTCCCGGATCAACCAGTATATCACAGTCATCGCCGTGTAGCAGTATTGATGCCGACTTTGCTCCTAGGCTATCGAACCATATTACCTCGAATAAGTGGTCCAAGTTCATGCCTAGGCTCCTAGCCCTCCTGACCACTAATTATCTCGGCTACTAGGTCTCGGTACACGGGAAGGCTCCAGACCCACTTCTCTTTGCCACGTCCCCTGCCTAGTATGGGGGTATCCGCCCTAAGCACGATATCATGTACTTGTAACAATTCTAGCAATTCCCTGGAAGCATTATCTAGCTCCTTGATAGCCTTGGAGAGCTCTCCTAGTAGCTTTTTCTCCCTTAATAGCCTAATGACTCTCCGAAGCCTAGCTGCTAGGGCTTTTTTCCAGAAGTCCACGTCACCACTATACCTTGTCGCAAGTATTATCGTCTCCCCTGGATTACCTCCAGTTAGGCGCCACAAAGCCTCCGGGTCAGCATCTATACCGAGACTATTTACAAGCATCTTATAGGCGCTAAGAGGTAGCCCGCCAACCCTTAGTGCTTCTATTCTCTTGTCAGGGCGAGAAAGCAGAGTATTCAGCCCTAGCTGCGTACCAGCACTAATTATTGTGACACTTAGTGCTTTCCAGAGGATTAGCTTCCTAGCAGTACCCATTAATGAATCTAGGTAGTCAAGTATTTTCCCAGGCCCTATTCCTCTATCAAGATGATCAACTATTACCAGGACATGCCTACCCATAACGCTTGGAAGACCCAGCCTTACAAGCACTATGGGTAAGGCATAGAGAAGCGCGGGGCCTGGTGGCATCTCGGAGCTAGAGGCTAGCTCGCGTAGAATAGGCTCCGCAGGCTCAGAGGCTATTAACGCACTGTCTACACGATAACCCTCAATAGCATCAACATATATTACGAGATAGTTGTGGAACTCTTTCATGCTTAGTATATAACGTTTCAGTAGAGTACTTATCCCGATGCCTCGTGAGCCGTAGAGATAAAACGCTCGTATACCATGACCTACTAGGCTTATGAGCGCGGATAGTTCTGGCTCTCTATCAACGAATTTTTTGTACCTCATTTACCCCCTCTCCACGTGGCTACTATGTACTCTGCTCTTAACAATGCCTCGCTCTTAGACACGCTGCTGAATGTCTGCCAAGCATCCGGGGGGAGCAGGGCTGAAAAGAAGGCTTGGGCTAACATCAACAATTATAGTAAGGGTTATTGGTAACCTCGTAGCATTGCTAATAAACGTCGCAGCTGCCTTTATACTTGTTAGAAAACTGTCTCCAAGCGATTACGCGTTCTACCAGACGCTTACGAAAAGGGGCGTTTGGATAGGATCCTTACTGCTACTTCTGCTAGGGGAGTGGGTTTATCGCTATAATGCCCAACGAATACCAGGCTCCTGGGAAGCTAGCATCGTAGCAAGCATTATTTCAGCCTTCTATGCATTCTTTGCAGGCATAATTGTAGCTCAGTATCTTCGTGCAAGTATTTCCATAGCCTTTTTATCAGGGCTTGCTCTTTCATCCTTCGCCGCATTTGCTATGCTCAGAATGGCTCTCAATGCGCTAAGACCCTTGCGCTTTACTCTCCTAAATATAGTATACCGGCTTTTCTATACAACTTTTGTAGTATTCTTTGTCTACTTTATAGGCTATGGAGTAATAGGTGCACTTTGGTCAATGATAATTGCTGGAATTGTTGCCTCGTTTCTATGCTATGCTTGGGGAAAAAGAGCGAAGCCACCTACTAGTTCTTTGAGCCTTCTTTTAAGAGAATGGATAAGGCATAGCTTTGTATACGTCCCTACAGCTTTGGCACGTATATTAGCAAGCCTTGACGCGCTAATAGCTTATCATTTTTGGGGCAGCCAGGCTGTTGCAGCATTTTTCGCAACATTCATGGTCTTCTCTTTAATAAGGGAGTCTATTGCGGTTGGAACAAATTATGTCGCTGCATATCTTCTCCAAGGCGGTAAAGAGGAAAAAAGTTTACAGGGACTAGTAGCGCTACTAGCTCTTATCGTTCCTTTGTTAGTCTTTATGGCATCTCATCCGTTTCACATAGTCTATTTAATAAATCCTCGTTATGCATGGGCTCGCTCCGTTATAGCATTCCATGCATTGTATACAGTTACGGCGATGTTTGAAGCCTATTTTGCTTCAATAGCCAGCGGCTCTATTAAGGGGAGAGCTGAGGAGACAGCAATCAAGCTTCTCAAACTAACATCGCTCTTCTTTTTCACCCGCATAGCCTATTTCTTATTGATCACAGTACTAGCCTTAACTTTGGGGAAGGGCCCCTCTAGGCTCATCGCATGGTCTATGTCTTTGACAATAGTATCCTTACTATCTATTATAGGTTATGTTAAACTGACGCCTAGTCTAAGTTACTCCATGTTCAAGAGGCACGCTATTCTTACAATAATTTATACGGTGCTGAGCTATCTAGTGGCGCGCCTAGTGAGGTTGCCGCTACCCTCGCAGCGCTTCTTTTTAGAAGTGAAGATATTGGCTCTTCCTTTTATAGAGTATGTGATAATAACATATATAATCATAGTTTTGATAACACCTGAACTTAGACAGATGCTGAAACACGTGTTAAAGCTAGTGTAAACCGGCTACTGACAAAAACAATTCCCTCCTTAACGCGTTTAAAGGGGGTTTACAGAGAATTCTCACCTGGATAGGGTAGAGAGACTCTTAAGGGGCAGAGTATTGGCAAAAAACGGTAAACAAGCAAGCACAGTACGTCTCTTGCTAGGACTTAGGCTCCGTGTCAGATACCGCTTAGCCGGTATTGCCGTGAAGCTGACCTTTCTAGAAAAATGGCTCATACTTGGGACAGTAATTGGTGTATCAAGCGGGCTATTTGCCACATTCTTCTACGTGTTGTTAGAAATCGTTACTGGGCTCACTTTACGGGCACTAGGAGCACACGTCCCCCTAAGAGGCTACACCGACCTAGGCGTCGGTATCCTCGAGCTAAGGGACTCTATTAACTTGTTACTAGTCATCCCATCTATTCTGGGAGGCGCACTAGTCTCTTCGCTACTTGTATTTACCTTCGCGCCCGAGGCAGAAGGCCACGGCACTGATGCCGCTATACGCGCCTTTCACAAACTAGCTGGTATTCTAAGAGCGCGAGTCCCCATAATTAAGGCAATTGCCTCAGCCTTTACTATTGGCAGCGGTGGAAGCGGGGGTGTCGAGGGCCCAAGCGCCTTAATGGGCGCTGGTATTGGCAGCGTGCTTGCCCAGAAGCTTGGGCTCGGGCTATGGGATAGGAGAATAGCGCTTGTCTCCGGTATGGCTGGGGCTCTCTCAGCCCTCTTCCGAGCACCAATAGGGACAGCCATATTCGCTGTAGAGGCGTTGTTCCGCAGAGACATAGCTGTACAAGCTCTCATTCCCGCCCTTATATCCGCAATAGTGGGGTATGCTGTAACGCTTCCTTTCTGGGGCTATAGCGAGGTATTTCCACATATACACACCGATGTAAGGATACTGTATACAGCTGGTGCCCTTATTAGCTACATCCTGCTAGCGTTCGTGGCAGCTATATTCGGTGTACTATATGTTGAGGCTTTCTACGGTGCCCGCCGCCTCTTTGCAGCCTATATTAAGCGCGTATGGCTGCGCCCAGTACTAGGCGCTTTAGTAACCGGGGCCATGGGGCTCTTCATACCACATGTACTAGGCTCCGGCCGACAGCTTCTAACACGTTTCCTCGAAGACCCCAGCATTGTACTCCACACAACCCCCCAGCAAGGAATAATATGGCTTACAACGATCTTACTAATAGTAGCTATTGCAAAAATACTGGCTACATCCTTCTCCATAGGAACGGGCGGTAGTGGCGGAGTCTTTGCCCCCGGCATAATGGCGGGAGCACTGATAGGATATGCCTTCGGTATATCTGTAGGAAGTCTCTTAACTAGCATAGACCCGCTCGTGTACGCTTACCTCGGCATGGCAGCGTTCTTCGCTGCTGCCTCCAAAACGCCGCTGGCTACCTCGCTCATGGTTGCCGAGATGAGTGGTAACTATGGCCTCCTAGTACCAGCACTGCTAGCAAGCTACTTGGCCAGAGAGCTTAGCGGCGAGAGAACAATCTACGAGTCACAGCTACCCCACCGGGTGAGACCAGAGGTGGTAAACATAGAGGCCGTACTCACCATGCTAAGGCACAGGGGCAAATTAATAGGCGTTAAAGCCATCGACATCGCTGAGAAGCGTTTTAAGCCACTCACCATAAGGGATAGCGTCGCAAAAGCTATAGAGCTAATAGCTGGGCTAAGACAACACATAATACCCATAGTTGATGAACAAGGACGCGTCCTAGGCGCTATAGATGCCTCCTTTCTAGAGAAGCTCCTAGCAACCCCGCCAAAGACCCCCATAGGGCTAATAGATATACGCAAACCACCAATAATCCGGGAAGACGAGGACATAGTCCACATAATGACTGTTCTAGAGGAGGCCGAGGAGGAGGGGATGGACTACGTAATAGTTGTTGACAAGGATCTTCGTTATAAGGGTATAATATTGTACCATGATCTTGTAGCGGCAACTATAGCGTCATATATGCATAGTATAAATGGGGGTAAAAAGAGGCGGACTACCAGTAAAGCAGTCATTAAAGCCTCTGCTAGCCAGTAAGCTGTGCTAATCGCTATAGTGCGTAAAGAGCGTTGGGTCATCAGTTATGACGTAATCTAGTTTATCTCGTAGCTTGTTGACTA
>JALVKZ010000166.1 GCA_027033675.1 Pyrodictiaceae archaeon
AAAATACATAGAGCATTACATGCTTGAGACTCGCCGCACAACCTAGTAAGCATGACTCAAACGCCATAGCTCTCTTAGAGCGTAAGTGTTTTGGCTTTTTGGCGCCGTGTTATGATTGGGGCTCTGGGTTTTGGCTGAGGAGGCGGTGCTTGGTAGTATTCTTAGCCAGGTTTCTAAGCGTATTTTGGAGAAGCTTGAGAAGAGGCAGAAGCTCTCTACGGAGGACATACTGCTCCTATACCTAGACCTAACACATAAAGAGATACGTGAGACAAGGAGAGAGCTCAAAGAAGAGATAAGAGAGACAAGAAGAGAGCTAAGAGAAGAGATAGACGAAACAAACAAACGAATAGACAAGGTACAAGAAACACTATCAGCTAGGATAGATTCCGTGCAGAAGACCCTGCTAGCAAAGATAGAGGAGACAAACAAGAGAATAGATGAGCTATACAAGCTATACGCAGAGCTAGGAAGCCTAGGCACGAGTACCGGGCAGGGAACTAGCAAGAACAAGGAACGATGAGGAGGAATAATGCTCCCCTCAAGGGCATCGTGTTGCTCTCTGAAACCCTGCTCATAAAACCCGTCTAGGAGGCTTGTAGGAGAGGATTGCCTTCGGAGAAGCTCTTCTATGCCCTCCTTAGCGGTCTCCACGCTACCCTGCCTCTAGCCGAGCTACGTGGAGTACTAGAGGCTCTTGGGCACCGCTACCGCCTAGTAGAGGTACTAGACCAGGTAGCCGTCTACGAAGCAGATGCCCCGAGTAGCCGCGGTGTGGCGTGGAGAGCTGGTCTCATACACGAGACCGGGAGAGTGCTCGCCGCGACAGAGGCCGAGGAGGCAACGATACTAGAGGAGGCATTGTTCATTGATTGGTGCGGCCATGTCTCGCCAGGGGACCGAGTCAGGGTAGAAATGCTTAGACTCAAGGGATACGCGAAGAAACAAGTACCAGACAACACCGCGAGGAAGCTAGCAGAGAAAATAGCGCCTCTCCTAAGAGGCTGCGGAGCAGAGGCAACCCCCCGCTCACCAACAAAGCTAGTACACCTAATAGTCACGCAAGGAACCACGGTAATAGGCCTCGTGGAAGACAAGCAGCCAAAAAGGCTACTAGAGGCTCATAGGCCGCAGAGAAGACCCTTTTTCCACCCCGGCAGCCTAGACCCAAGGCTAGCCAGGCTCTTCATAAACCTAGCAAGGGCAGCGCCCCCGGGGCCATACCTAGACCCCTTCTGCGGAACAGGCGGCTTCGCAATAGAGGCCCAGAGCCTCGGGATCCCCACGCTCTGCGGCGAGCTAGCCCGGAAACTAGCAGAGGGAGCCAAACAGAACACACAGGCCTACCCAGGCCAACACCTGGTCGAGAACACCCAGTGGGACGCAACCAGGCTACCACTACGGGACAACAGCGTACAGAGCATAGGGACAGACCCACCCTACGGAAGAAGCACCTCAACCAGGGGCAAGCCACTAGACAAGCTACTAGAACAATTCCTAGCCGAGGCAGCCAGGGTACTCAAACCCCAGAAACACCTAGCCTACGCAACACCCCACTGGGCCGAAGAAAAAGCAATAGAGTACACGGAAAAAGCCGGGCTAAGAACCATTGAGAAGCACTACATGAGAGTACACGGAACACTAACAAGAATAATAATCATAGCTAAAAAACCATAAACCCCTTGAGAACCCTTAGCCACTGTATCGCCTTCCTTAGCTTGGACACTCCTCAGCAGTAATCGTCGTCGCTATAGGTGTGCCACTCTCCTTCACATAAACCTGTATAGTATAGCTAGTACCTGGGACTACCTTGCCGCCTGAATCGGGAATACTTACTGCTATGTATGTATCCTTGCCGGGTGCCAAGGCTACGCCAGTAGATGTGCTACTCCAGCTACTAAATATATTGGTTACATTGCTGGGAGGCGGACTTGTACTATAGTATAGAGTTGAATTAGCGCCTACCCCTACTATCTCGAGCCTATAGATGTGTGCTGTTGTTGTCCCCGTGTTTCTCACATGCACTATGAGTACATCAGATGTTGCGTTATTTACCGTACAGCTAGCGTATAGGTAGTTGTCTCCTAGTAGTTCTACGTTTGCCATTTTTGTGCTGCTCCGGAAGAGTCCCATTACCCAGCCTACTACTGCTATTGCTATTGCTAGGGTTACTGCTAGGATTATTACTGTCGCTATTACTGGGCTTATACCTCTCATCCCCTTGGGCATGGGTGTCCCCTCTCTTTTCCCTGTAGCCGTTGTATTGTTGTTGTTGGGTTGTGCTTTTAAGTTCTTATGTAGGGTTTGCGGTGTGCCTGGTTTCGCAGTGTATATAAGTTGTATTTATGGTTGATTAGATGGTGTTTGTTCTTGTTTTCTCTCTTTGTGGTTATACTAGTCTTCTACGGGTATATTTCCTATCATGGCTCCTTTCGCGCTACTAGTATCTACTAGGCAGTGTGACTGAGTATGGGTAGTTGTTATTCACGTGTATAGCTATACCCCTGGGCTACAGGGGTGAACCCCGTGTCTGGAGGGTGGCGGGTTCCGCGTAGTCATCCACGTTATTGGAGTCTCTTGCTCCGCGAGAAGGTTGTTGAGGCTTGCCGTGAGGGTGTCGTGGTTCCGGAGGGGCTTATTGCCCATGGCCGGGGAGAGTGCTTTGACTATTTGATCGGTGAGGAGACCCGGGGCTTCGCAGAGGAGGCTGAGCGTGCTGCTGTAGCGGCGCTTCTCCTTGCTAGGCACCCTGTTATCAGTGTTAATGGTAATACTGCTGCTCTCGCTGCTAGGGAGGTGGTGGAGCTGGCTGAGGCTACTGGCGCTCTTATCGAAGTTAACCTATTCTATCGCACTGAGGAGAGGGCGCGGAGAATAGCTGAGTTGTTGAGTAGGAATGGTGCTCGTGAGGTACTGGGGGTTGATGACGCTACTGCGGTTATTCCCGGGCTTGAGCACGCAAGGGGCAGGGTGAGCCCACGAGGCATCTACGTAGCTGATGTGGTGCTTGTCGCGCTAGAGGATGGTGACCGCACCGAGGCTCTCCGCCGCATGGGTAAAACGGTGATAGCTATTGATTTGAACCCGTTGAGCCGCACAGCCAGGGCGGCGAGCATAACTATAGTGGATAACGTTGTCCGCGCTCTGCCCAGAATGAGGAGATACGCAG
Source organism: Pyrodictiaceae archaeon (assembly GCA_027033675.1). Taxonomy (GTDB): domain Archaea; phylum Thermoproteota; class Thermoprotei_A; order Sulfolobales; family Pyrodictiaceae; genus Pyrofollis. The sequence continues at coordinate 3,170 of JALVKZ010000166.1, forward strand.
AGGAGATGAGGACCTGGGGTAGGGAGGGGCTAGAGAAACTGCTCAGCACGTATGATAACGAGAAAGTGCTAGGGGAGGCGCTGCGCTTCATCTCTAAGCGCTTGCTAGAGCTAGCTGAGAAGGGTGTAACCATTAGCCTAGGCTAAGGGCGGGAAACTTGATAAAATGTTACCCTTCCCCTCATTGTTTTCTAGGGAGGGAGCTAGTAAGCGTTGAGCACTATTGATAAGAAGGCGTTGAAGGAAGCGCTACTAGACCTTATCGAGGAGGATCGTGAGCTACGCTATATGCTGCTTGGTGCCCTGGGGTTCCAGGAGCTTTTGGAGAGGTTTAGTAGGGTTGAGGAGCGTCAACAAAGGCTCGAGGAGAGGTTCGCTGAGCTAGAGGAGAGGCAGCTAAGGCTAGAAGAGGAGTTCAGGAAACTGGAGGAAAGATTCGCTAGGATAGAGGAGCGCCAGCAGAGACTAGAGGAAAGATTCGCTGAGTTAGAGGAACGGTTCGCTAGGATTGAGGAGAGACAACAAGAGCTTGAGAAACGATTCGCACAACTAGAGGAAAGGTTCACGAGGCTAGAGGAAAAGTTTGCCCAGCTAGAAGAGAGGTTCGCCAAACTAGAGGAGAGATACCAGAAGCTAGAGGAGAGAGTCATAAAGCTTGAGGAACGCTTTGCCCAGCTAGAGGAAAGATTCGCTAAGCTCGAGGAGAGATTCGCACAACTAGAGGAGAGAGTGACTCGGCTAGAGGAGAGGGTTACGAGGCTAGAGAGGCGCATGGACGAGTTCGAGATATTATTGAAGACTGTTGCTCATCGCTTCGGGG
>JALVKZ010000167.1 GCA_027033675.1 Pyrodictiaceae archaeon
TAAAGGAGCACTATATCTTCGATCCAAGGTATAGTATCAACAAAGCGTTTGACTACATAAAGAGAACCGTCTCGAGGCAATTCGCTGCCCCCAGAGACCTAGAGGAGGAAGCAGAGCTTAGCTCAGCTTATCTGCACTACGTGCCACTATACTTGTACCACGTGCTCGTACGAGGAGAGTGCCCGGAGAACCCGGAGGCAGGCCTAGAGGATCGCTACGAGTCACGACTAGCGCTAAGTAACCCGCCGCGATGGATACCGAGCAGCTACCGGTTCCCCGTGAGGGGTAGGAGGTTCTTTGATCCAAGGAGGATAGAGAAGGGAAAGTACCACAGCGCAGATCTTGATCCCAAGCAGCTACTGGACTCGGTTAGCAAAGACGCGGTAAAGGAGGCTAGGAGGGAGGCAGAGTACACTTGCGACTCACCAAGAATAATCAATGAAACCGCCTGGGAGGGGATAATGCATTACCCGTTCTGGGAGATAAGGTACAGCTACGGCGATAACACGTACACCGCTGTGCTCGATGCTGCTTCTGGCGAGGTTACCCTAGCAGAGTATCCCCAGAGCACTCGGGAGAGGGGAACAATAGGCCTACTAGCTGTAGGGGGGACGATGGGGGCAATAGTGCTCGGAGCCCTACTCGGGGGAGGCTTAGGCCACGCGGCCGCGGGAGCAGTTGGCGCCTTTGTAGCCTCTACGCCCTCACTAGCGATACTGGTGCGAAGAAGCATGTCCTCTAAGCAAAAGTACGTGGGAGAAAGGCTGCAAGCATCAAAGAATAACTAGGCGACACGTCATAAGGAATCAAAAAGTATCGAGTGGAGGAATAGAGCCCCGTGCCGATGCTAGGTAAGCGAGGAGAAAACTACGGCTTCATAGTAGCAGAGAAGCTAGCAGTAGCTATTTTCCTTGCAACCTTAGCAATAACGCTCTACACTGGGGTCACAAGCCTCCGGGAAACAATAGGCCTCCTGATAATAGCACCGACCTCGGTGCTACTAGGCTACTACGCAATTGCCCCTAGAGCCCCGGATCGCCTCTACCGGCTAAGCCTCCTAGCAATAATCCTTGCCGCTGGAGCCATAATAGCGGGGTATACGTCACCGAGGACCGCTGCTGCAGTAATACTACTAGTACTAGCAGTCTCGGGCGCAACCGCCAGCATAGTAGGGCTAGCAACAGGCAGGAAGAAAGTAGCATAGAGTCTTCCGCGCTACTCCCAGTCTCCCTGTTTTCGCACTGGTTGCAGGATAAATTGCTCCTCAACTATTGTCAAGGATAATACCTAAGGGTAAAAAGCGTTCCAGTTCTCTACGAAAAGAACCACGGAGAAACTCTTGGATCCTGCCTAGGCCTCGTTCTCCACCGCTATTTCTGCTGAACCGTGGAGGAATCTTCTCCTCTCCTCAACTATTCGCTCAATGGAGTCAATGCTCTCGTTAAGCGTCACGATTAGCCTTGTATCGAACCACCCCTGAGACCTTACCTGGCCGAGTATTTGCTTGCTCGTCTCGAGTACCACATGGCTGTATCCTATCATTTCATTGTCTATCTCCATGAGCTTCTCCAAGTCCTCCTCCTTGACCCGGAGCCTACTCCACCCAGGGCTATAGCCCGCCTCAAGGTGCTCAACTAGCCCTGCTATGCTGTAAACCCTTCTCCCATAGTTGCTTAGGACCTCGATAGGATTGTTTGGCTGCTGCAGTATGCTCCAAGCCTGTGACCCTAAGCGGCGAGTAGCCTCCTCAGCTGCTAGCTGGAGATTCTTGCTAGCTTCTCTAAGAACATCGGCTACGTGGCTACGAACTATCCTGTCATCCTCTCTTAGTAGCTCGCGCTTCTTGTACCCATGGTATACGGGTACTAGGGTCATGAGTCTCTCTATCCAGCCTAGACGTATAGACAGAAGAAATACACCTCTACTCCTACGGTTCCACTAGGAAATTGAATCACCTATTTATAGTCTTCTCAAAGAATAAAGCAGGGCTACAGAGACGAGGGCACAATTACGCAGTACCTCGGGAGAACTATTAGAGAGCTATTGGCTAGGAGTTAGGCCCTTTTACCAGCCTCTAGTTGTCTCAAGACAATCATTATCTCCTTAAACCCTTTCACTCTACCAAAGGGGCCTACGAGAACAGGTCCAGAGACATCATATGCGACGCGCATCTCGACACGGTAGCCGAGCTTTTGGAGCTTCTCAGCAATCTCCCTCAACGAAGAACTATCCCTGCTTGGAGCATAGAGTGTAAGCCTAGTCAAGGCTACTACACCACCCCATAACTATATCTTTGCAATGTATTACCCTTTGAAGCAAACCGCCAGATAGCCAAGGACTCGGCCAAAACTGCTCAGTATCACAGCAGAGTTACCACTGTATTCCACCACGTGTAATACGCATTCACGACGCTGCTTCAGGAATCCCAGAAACCACGCTCATAGCCATGTAGGCACTGGTATCCACAGGGTAGTCGCAAGGACGGTTCAGTAGCTAGAGCCTAGAGGAGCATCCACAATAGGGATAACTCCGTAAGCGTGAGAACGTATCCATCAACACTGTACCTATGCTTAGGCAGCAGTAGCATAGTGAGGGTAGAATGCACCTTGTCATCGAGGCTAAGCCGCTAAGCATAGACATGGGTACAGCCAATTAGCTGTTCAAGGTATTAAGCTGAGCACTATACCATGGAGGCCTAAGCGTGTCCGCGAAGTACTTCGTACACAAAGGCACTACCAGTATTCGCGAGTAGCGCCTCGAGGCCATCAGTCTTCCTGGCAACACTTTACGTGGAGGCACAACAGATAGCTACAGGCAGGCACCTATGAGCTACCATACATGGTTGCTCAACTGTATCTCGGTAATAAGCCTTTGGCACCACATGCTGTGGCTCAATAGCTACACGCCGTACTGGTTAATACTACCACTAGAGCCGATAGCAGTAATCAGGTAACGTGAGCAAAGGATAATAGGAAGCTTTTCACGGCTTACCATTACTATGTACTACTTGTTCCCTCGCTCCCTCCTGACCTTCTCTAGTCATGCTCGAGGACTCCTAGGCCTGTATGACGACTAGTTAGTGTTAAGTAGGAGCAACCCAATAACATATACATGGAGCCCACGTATAGTCCACGTTCTAATCTCAGAAGCTACTGAGTCTAGAGACATATTCTACCCAGGAGGGGCTGGTTCATGGCTTCTGTAAAGAGCTATACATCTCTCGCCCCGAGCGTTGTCTCGCTCCCAGGTATCGCTGCAGGAGTTCTTGGTGTTGCCCTCAGCCGTGTAGAGGCTAGGATTGTGGTGGAGCTTCTCGGCGAGGAGGGTATTAGTGTAGATGTTAGCGGAGCTAGTGGAGCCATAGCCCGGGCTGCATACCTGGCTGCTTCTAGGCTCTTGGAGGAGATGGGTGAGGAGTCCCGGCTCCGAGTAAGGCTTTGGCTCGCGTCTCCAAGCCTAAGCCCCGTGGCTTCTGTCGTTGCCGGGGTAGCTGCTGCTCTTGTTGGGCTACTGGGTATCGAGCCTGCGCCAATGGATCTTGCCCGGGTTCTTAATAGCGTGGTTGCCGAGGTTGCTGGGTCTCCGATGGCTCCCTTGGTTGCTGCTGCTCTTTATGGCGGGGTTGCTGCTGGCTCTGAGAGCCCCGCTCTCTATGCGAGGCTGCCTGGTAGGCCTTCATGGAGCATCTACGTGGTTGAGGCTGGGGCTGAGCTGCCCCAGGGCGAGGAGGTAATGGTAACCATTGACCGAGTGAGACAAATCACTACCGGGCTAGGAGTACTGCTTGGCCACGTCACTACTAGTGGGTGGAGCGAGAGGCTGCAAGGATTCCTCTCCCAGCCATCGCCGTGGGACGTTGTAGCGGCTAAGACTATTGATAAGGCTAGGAAGGCCGCGCTAGAGGAGGGGGCCATCGGGGCAGGTGTTGACCCATACCTAGGCCACTTAGTCATAGTCGGGGGTTGGCCCGGGGCTGCTGAGC